>JAILOD010000155.1 GCA_024691015.1 Lachnospiraceae bacterium | reverse complement strand
CCGGCATTGAAGTAAGAACCGGAGTGGATTATTTTAAGGAAAGGGAGAGCCTCAGGAAAGAAGCTGTAAAGGTTGTGTTCACCGGGCAGATCGATGCATACTTTGATTATTCGCTCGGAGAGCTTGAATACAGAAGCCTGCGTTTTGAGACCGAAACATTGGAAATACCGAGTTTCCAGGGAAATGCAGTGGTAAATTATACCGAATTCGAGGTGCCTTATACACGCATAATAGAGCACAAGTTCTTTGAGAAGATAGGAAACTCTCTTAACGATCTCGGAAATAAGACTGTAATAACCAGAGAATATCCCAAAGACTGGACCAAGGGAGATGAGCCTTATTATCCGGTAAATGACGAAAAAAATACGGCTCTTTATAACCGTTATTCGGAGCTTGCCGCAAAAGAAGAAAACGTTATTTTCGGCGGAAGGCTTGGAAAATATAAGTATTACGATATGGATGACGTTATCGCAGATGCGCTTTATGATGTAAAGGCCGAGATGGCGGGGTTCTGATCCGGATAATATAAAAGAATATCTAAAGACATAAAAAGGGTGGTCACGATAAGCGACCACCCTTTTTAGTGAGAATATATTAACAGAAGTAGTTAAAAAGCATTCCCGTGTACATGCTTGTGGTATAAGGATTCGGGAAGCTGTGTCCCGGATTTTTGTATTCCACAACGGTTTTATCTACATAATCCATAGGATTTAAGGATATTTTTCTGGTCTTGTTTAAAAGAGCATTTGCAAACTGCTGGAGCGGAGCACGGTTTTCGCCGGTTTCGTCGCTCTGCAGAGCGGCTTTTAAGGAATCCTGATCAACACTAAGTGATTTGTCTTCGTTGAAGCTTAAGCCAAGGCCTGAAAGACTGCTTTCGTAATAGGAGGCGAGGCTTGTAAGCTCACGGTTGAACTTTGTGGCCTTGTTGTAATTTGCACTGAACTCTGCGGCACGGCGGATGAAATCGTTGTATCCGCCTACAAGGGAGTTTACATTTTCGGCCAGCGATTCGATATCGGCCATAATACCGATGTGTACGCTTTCGCCCTCACTGCTGGGCGATAAAAGTGTAAGCTCGTAAGTACGGTCTACGGTGAAGGAATTGGAAAAGGCTTCACGCTCGTTGCCGTTTATGAGGAAGTGGGCGTTTTCAGGCTCTACCGCAACATTTGAAAGGCCGAAATATGATACTGCACCGGAACGTTTTGAGGTGGTATCATCTGAGACCAGGAAGGATAAGGAACCGTCTTCCCTGCGGCCTGTATTAGTACCGGTAAGCCTTAAGGCTGTGGTGCCGTCTTCTTCTATGAGGTCGGCCTTTATGCCGATGTTTGAACGGTTAATAAGCCTTGAGAGCTTATCCTGTATGTCTGCGGCATTGTCGCCCTCGTCCACTACAAACTGGAATTCGTAGTCGGTATCGTTAACATGAATGTCGAACGAATAGGTGTCCGGTTCTAACGAGGTATCGCCGTTTGGAATGGCGCGGCCTATATTTTCCTGACCGCGGGCCAGATTTTTAACTTCTATGTCAAAGGAAGGGGCACCGTCGGTAGCTTCGCCTGAGCCTATGTATTTCGCAGTGACCACGGATTCGTCACTCGAGGAGGCTGTTTTCTTGTCAAGGAGGTTGGAAGAATAGTCATTAGAAAGCTCCGAAATGGTATTCTTCAACTGCCTTGCGCTTTCCTTTAAGGATACGGCATATTCCTTTGTTTCATCCGAATCATCGAACAAATAAAGAGGAGAGTCCTTTGTCTGATTTACAATGGACTTGTAAATATGCTTAAGTTCGTCTTTTTTATGGGTGTCAAAACGAGTGTTTGTTGACAGACCGGTAGTGGTCAATATGTTGTTGTAGATATTGTTCAGAGCGAAACTGGCCATAATCTCCCCTCCTTTCATCCGTGATCGGGGACCTATCTAAAAATAGATAGAAAAATCCTTTTATACAGAATTACCATATCACAATTAAACAAGGCCTGCAAGCGGTTTTTTCTTAAAAAATCATAAATAAAATCTTTATTTTAACCTATAAATTCCTTGACATTTTCCTCAAACTATAATATATTTAATACTCGCGTGAAGACATTTTCACACAAGGAGCTTTAGCTCAGTTGGTTAGAGCAACCGGCTCATAACCGGTCGGTCCTGGGTTCGAGTCCCCGAAGCTCCACTCTTATAAGCCGCTATATTAGCGGCTTTTTGTTTTATAGGCGGATTTAGGTTAAGCTTGCGGGGGTTATCGATAAGGAGTATTCTTTTTGTATGGTTAAATTATTTCTCGTGGAAGATGAGATCGTCATGCGTGACGGTATAAAAAAACACATTGACTGGAAGAAGGAAGATATCGATTTTGTAGGGGAAGCAAGTGACGGAGAACTGGCATATCCCATGATATTGGACCTTAAGCCCGATATTCTCATAACGGATATTAAAATGCCTTTTATGGATGGGCTGGAACTGTCCGAAATGGTAAAAAAGGAGCTTCCGAATACACATATCATCATACTCAGCGGTTATGATGAGTTTTCTTATGCCCAGAAAGCGGTATCAATAGGAGTGACGGAATATCTTCTGAAACCCATTACACCGCAAAAGCTTCTTGAATCAATAAAAGGTGTACAGGAAAAAATAGAGATTGAGCGGATGCAGTCGGTGGAGACCGACTGGACTAAGGAGGAGCTTAAGGAAAAAAATGATATAGCAAAGGCTAAACTTATTGAGTCCATTGTTATGAATTCACTCTCAATGGCTGAAATCCTTGAGCAGGGAAAGGCTCTTGATATAAGTCTGACGGCGAGATTTTACAGGATCGTGCTGCTGGCAATAAGCATTAAAGGAGAGCAGGGGGATGCCTTTTCGGAAACAAGAAACGGCTTCAGGGAAAGGCTGGTGCAGATAATAGAGGCTCCCGGCGCGGTATGGCATATGGTTGACCGCGGGATAGACGGCTTTCTCTTTCTGGTTACCGGAAATGAGGAAGGTGAAGTAACAACGGAGCTGGAGAAAAGGATAGAGAGGATAGTTGAGCTGGTTCGGAACACGCCGAATATGGAATATTTTATAGGTGTAGGTGGAGTGGTAAACAGGCTGAGTGAGGTAAGGAATACTTATTTTGAGGCAAATAAGGCCTTCTCCCACAGGTTTATGTCTTCGCTGAACCGGGTGATATATTCTGACCGTATAGGTGAAGGCGGGCAGGATGAAAATAAAGCCCTTTCAAATGTTGACGTGGAAGCGTTTGTTTCTGGAGACAGCTCGCATAAGGCCATAGAAACCTTTGTTAAAACCGGCTCTTACGACGAGGTCGATCCTTTTATAGATGAGGTTTTTGAATCCATAGGCGATGCCAATCTGAATTCTACCGTGTTTATGAATTACGTGATAATGGATTGCTATTTTATAATGGCAAGATTTGTGAACCAGATTGGTGGAGACAATACGGAGATCGAGGCTGAAACCGGAGATATTAATTCGCTCGTTTCAAATATGGGAGACTGGAGAGAGGCGGCTGACTATCTGAAAAAATATCTTCAATATACGGTTAGGATAAGGGATGGGAAGAGTGCGAAGAAATACGGGAAGCTTCTTCAGGGGGCCATTTCCTATATTGATGAGAATTACAGCAGAGAGGATATATCGCTGAATGCGGTAGCGGCCCAGGCCAATATTTCTCCGAATCATTTTTCGGCTATTTTCTCCCAGGAAATGGGGATCACTTTCATAGAATATCTTATAAAAAAGAGAATAGACAAGGCCTGTGAGCTTTTGATGACTACAGATATGAAAAGCTCTCAGATCGCTTATGAGGTTGGTTATAAGGATCCTCATTATTTCAGTTATACTTTTAAAAAGACACAGGGAATGACGACCAAGGAATACAGGGCACGCGGAAAGAATGTCGACAAAGAGGAATAAGAAAAACATATTTGCCAATGTGACGCTCAGTAAGATGCTTTTTACACTGAGTCTTGTCTTTTTCATACCCTTCGTGCTGATCACGGGGTATCTTCTTTATAATCTGAACAGGTTTTTTGTTTCATATGACAATATCGTTCAAAACATTACAAGAGCAAATGAATATAACATAACCTTTAAGGAAAATATGGATTCGGTAGTCTATCAGATGATCGCAAGGTCCATGAACAAATACGAGGTAGAAGTAAATCTGGATATGAAAAGTCCGGATACGCTTATCGATGAGGCGGAGGCGAGCTTTGAAAAGCTTAAGAACTATCCTTCGAGTGACCTGGCACTTGGCCGTATCAACAGTATCCTGAAGCTTATGGAGACTTTGAGAAAACGTGTGGATGATATAGACGAAACCGTAAAGATGAGCGGATATTATGACGAAAATATGAGCCGCCTTGATACCGATATCCGTATCATAACCCAGCTTATACAGGAGAGGATCACCGAATATATTTATTATGAATCGGAGAATATGGAGCAGCTACGCCTGGAAATGGAGCACAGGAAAAACGTACTTATTCAGACCGCGGTGGTGATATCGGTAATAATGCTTTCACTGTCGGCTCTGCTTGCGTTCTTCATTACCCGGAGTATTACAAAGCCTATAAAAAACCTCTGTGAGGTAACCAGAATGGTAGGAAAGGGTGATTTTGAGGTTCGTGCGTATAATGACGATACCGGCGTTGAGATCACTGAATTGTCCAACAGCTTCAATTCCATGATAGAGCGGATAGGCGGTCTGGTTGATAATATTAAGGCGGAACAGATCAATTCCAGAAATCTGGAGCTGAGGCTTTTGCAGGCGCAGATCAATCCCCACTTTCTGTATAATACACTCGATAATATCGTCTGGCTGGCCGAGGATGACAGAAAGGAAGATGTAGCCGCTATCGTAACGGCACTTTCACAGTTCTTCAGAACTACACTTTCCGGCGGGCGCGATTTCATAAGAATAAAGGAAGAGATCGACCATGTGGAAGCGTATCTTCAGATCCAGAAGTTCAGATACAGGGATATACTTTCGTATGAGATAAATATCCACGAGAGCTTTTATGATTTCGAGATCATAAAGATGGCGCTGCAGCCTGTTGTCGAAAATGCACTTTATCATGGCATTAAGTATAAGAGGGGGATGGGTGTCATTAAGATAGGTGCGTACGCGAAGGAGCCGAATATCGTGATATCCGTTGAAGACGACGGAATAGGAATGAACGAAGCGGAGCTTGAAGCGCTTTTGAGGATCGTAAACGGTAAGGAGCGGCCGAAGGATAACAATAAAGGCTTCGGAATGGCGAATGTTGCGGAAAGACTGAGGCTGAATTACGGTGAAAACTACGGTATTTCAATAGAGAGCGAATACGGGGAAGGCACAAAAGTTGAAATTCTTATCCCACAGAGGGTGTACCGCGGAGAAAAAATTGAACAAAAAGTGTAAGAAATCACAATTTGTTCATTTTTCGTTCATAAATAAAATAAAAATAAACACTTTTAAAGTAAATATATGCATGGAGTTGTTCTTTTTCACGATTTATAATGCAAAATGTAAACTAAGTCGGTGGGGTTACCCGCCAATATTATTAGGAGGAAAAGAAATGAAAAAGAAGTTACTTAGTGCTATTCTTTCAGCAGTTATGGTAGCAGGTCTTGTTGCAGGTTGTGGTGCACAGCAGCAGGCAGCAGCTCCCGCAGCAGAGGCAGCTCCCGCAGCAGAAGAGGCAGCTCCTGCAGAAGAGGCAGCAGCAGAAGAGGCAGCAGCAGAGGTTGTTGAGGATGCAGCAGCTGCTGAAGAGGCAGTAGAAGAGGCAGCAGCAGATACAGCAGCATCAGGAGAGGCTATCAAGGTTGGTTTTGCACAGGTTGGTCACGAGTCTGACTGGCGTACAGCTTCAACAAAGTCTTGTCAGGATGTTTTCTCAGCAGAGAACGGATACGATCTTACATTCGTAGATTGTGACAATGATTCAGCAGCACAGCTTGAGGCAGTTCGTGGATTCATCGAGCAGGGTGTTGATTACATCATCATCGACCCTATCGTATCAACAGGTTGGGATACAGTTCTTACAGAGTGTGAAGACGCAGGAATCCCTGTTATCGTTATCGACCGTACAATTGATGATTCAGACAAGTATGTTTCCTGGGTAGGTTCTGACTTCCTTACAGAAGGTAAGGCAGCAGGTGAGTGGCTCAAGGCTTACGCTGAGAAGAACGGAATGAAAGAGATCAACGCTCTTATCATCCAGGGAACAACAGGTTCTTCAGCTCAGATCGGACGTACAGACGGTTTCCAGGAGATCGCTGACAGAGAAGGCTGGACAGTACTTGACAAGCAGACCGGTGATTTCACAGAAGAAGGCGGCCAGCAGGTTATGGAGTCATATTGTAAGTCATACGAAGGCAAGTTCAACGTTGTAGTTTGCGAGAATGATAA
>JAILOD010000145.1 GCA_024691015.1 Lachnospiraceae bacterium | reverse complement strand
ATCAGTTCGAGAGGTTTCTGATATGTATGCTGAAGCACTGCCTGTTAGAGGCTGAAAAATCAGACCTGCTCGTAAAGGAATACCTTGGTATAAATGTAGATTCCTTTATGCACTATCTGGAAGGAAAACACAATGATCATAAGGTTAGCTATATTTATAGCGATATGTTAGGGGAAGCGGATAGGGTTTTTTCAAAGGATGCTGACAAATTGATCAAAAAGGAAATGAATATCGGAGACTATCTGAAAAGTACTCTTGAAACAGAGAGACAAACCTGGAGTTGCTGGAAGGACATCAAGGAATACGAGAATACAATTATATCGGCTAATGAAATGGACAGAAAGCTGCTTCTGGACTCCCTGTCTCTCGGGTTCAGGGAAAGAATGAATGTAGACGACCTGCTTGAAAGATATAGTGTGCAGGACGATTTACAGATAGATTACTGGGAAGATTGTGAAGACTTTTTTGAAGGAGGAGAAAAAGATGGCGAGAATAATTAAGGAAACAGTAAGAGGACTTGATCTGGTTGAGTTAGAGGATGAGCTGCTTCAGAACAGGGAGATATTTCTGACAGAGACGGTCGATGCCAACACAACCAATGAGCTGATAAAGCAGCTTATGTATCTTGAGATGCAGGATGATGAGGCGGAGATCACGCTCTACATTAACAGCCCTGGGGGAGAAGTAACAAGCGGACTGGCAGTTTATGACTACATGACTATGATGAAGGCACCAATAAGGACGGTAAGTATCGGTACAGCGGCCAGTATGGGCGCGATACTCTTCCTTGCCGGAGATAAGAGGCAGATGCTTCCGCATACAAGGATCATGATCCACGATCCCAGCTATAGCAATGCAAACATGAGCGGTAAGAAGTCGCACGAGATCCAGCACGAACTGGATAAGTTAAATGAGACCAGAGAGATAACGGCAAAGATCATTGCAGAAAAGACCGGCAAATCACTTGAGGAAGTGTATAAGGTCACTGCCGATGATACGTATTACAACGCAGAAGAAGCCGTGGAATTCGGCCTTGCAACAGAAATAATCAATGCTAAGGAATTAAGAAAGAGAGGGACAAGGAAATGAGAAAAGAAAAAGGATACAGAATACTCGCAGAAGGCGTGAAGGTAAGCAATAATACCTTAGAGACCTATCTTAACAACAACGATCTTATCATCGGCTCCTCCGGAGCCGGTAAGACCGGGGGCTATGTTATCCCGAACATACAGAATATATCCGGCAGTCTTGTTGTATCGGATACCAAGGGCCAGTTATATAAGAAGTTTTCAAAGGAACTTGAGGATAAGGGATATGACGTAAAGGTCCTTGATCTGGTAAATCCTGAAAGGTCCTGTGGGTATAATCCGCTGTCACATGTAAGAAGATATAGTGATGGCAGTTTCAGGGAGCAGGATGTTTTATCCTTAGCCAACAGCCTCATACAGGACGTGGCAGGTAATGATGATCCCATATGGCATCTTTCGGCCCGCTCGTATTTAGCTTTTCTAATCTGTTACTGCCTGGAAAATCTCCCGGAGGCAGAACACAACATGGTTTCAATATGTGACCTAAACCATGCATTCAGCACTCCAAGCGGCGAGTTGGCTTTCGTTGACTGGGTAAGAAACAACCCTCAGAGTTTTGCGTCAAAAAAGTATCGTGAGATCAAGGCGAACAAACAGGCAGAAAGAATGTGGGCGAGTATCTTAGGCTTTGCAAACGTTGCCTTGGAGCCCTTTGAATTCAAAGAGGCAGCCTATATTTTCAATGGGACGAACAATATTGATATAAAGGACCTCGGAAAGAAAAAAATGGTGCTGTTTTTGAATGTTGCCGATACGGACAGAACATTTGATTCACTGGTAAATATCTTTTATTATCAGGCTTTACAGAATCTCTGCTCCCTTGCGGATGATCAGCCGGATGGAAGGCTTAAGGTACCGGTAAGGATAATAATGGATGACTTTGCAACATCCGCACGAATAACCGATTTCGACAAGATCATATCGGTAATACGCTCCAGAGGCATTTCGGTGAGCATTATTCTTCAGAGCCTGACGCAGCTTGGAAGTATGTATAAGGACGCTAAGGATACTATAATCGATAACTGTGACCATGTTCTCTATCTTGGCTCTCAGAATCAGGAAACAGCAGAATTTGTAGGTACAAGAGCCTATAAGACTCCTGAAAAGATCCTTTGTATGCCTCGGGGATATGAATACATTCTTACCAAGGGCGAAGAGGCAAAGCTGGTTAAGAAGGTAGTTCCTTATAGTACGGTAAAATAATAATTTTCTGGAACATAAGGCGGTTTAATACCGCCTTATGTGAGGTATTTCAATCGGTTGGGAGAGTTGGACAGCCCAAAGTATAGCCTCTTCTTCGAAATAATGGTTATTTATTATTGTTTTACTTAGGATGCCAAAGCGACACTAAAAGATATATATTTTATTTAGATACAAAGCTTAAAGAGTAGTTGTCTTTATCAACGCATAAGTGGACTTTTTCTCCCATCAGAAGAGGGTAGTTAATATCGCCGTGACCTGCAGGAAATCCAAAGGCAACCGGTATATCCAGGTCATCCAAAAACTGTCTGCTTATCATTTCAGCGATAGACTTATATTCGCCGCCTCTGGTTTTTCCCAGATAATCGCCAAGATCCGAGGGCATATCTATCCATTCGCCGAAGATTATTCCCGATGCGTTGTCTAAAACACCTGAATGCTTAAGGATGGTAAGATAACGATGAATGTGCTGCAGATCCTCGCCCACATCCTCTAAAAAGATTATATAGGGTTCATCTGTATTTGAAATATCGTAATGGGTGCCGAGAACCGAGCAGAATGTTGACAGATTTCCACCTATCAAAATCCCGTCACAAGTACCTTTTTTGCAATATTCATTGCTTTTGCAGGTATATTCGGGTATGGAACCCTGTAGTATAGCTTTCTCAGCATCCGCACATTCCTTATGTAGTCCGTCAAAAGTTACACTCATGCAGGAGTGTATAGATGGAAGGCCTGAGCACGACCAGGCAGAATGATAGACCGTGATATCGCTGTAACCTATTATCAGCTTATTTGCATCTTTGACCAGCTGAAGTGGTATTTCATCCATGATTTCAGAAGCTCCATATCCGCCTCTTATACAGAAAATGGCCTTGATATCGTTATCTTCGAGGGCCCATTTTAAATCCTCTTCAATATCCCGGCTGGTGTAGATTTCATCATATATATGACTGCCTTCTACGGGTATATACCCCCAGCTCTTAAGTCCGTTTATTGTTGCTTCAGTCTGTTCCTTACTTGGGCAGGAGGACGGAGCAATAACAGCGATCTTATCTCCCCTGGAAAGAAACATATCTGTATGCTCACCATCATAAGGGGAATAATTTACTTCACATTTAGTGTCTGTGCCCTCGTCTATTCTTGTTTCTTCTGTAACATTGTCCTCACCGGCAGTATTACTGCAAGCTGTAAGAAGAAAACTGATAATGGTTATACATATATAATAAAGTATTTTTTTGGTCATTTATTTACCTGTTATTGATCTGC
>JAILOD010000113.1 GCA_024691015.1 Lachnospiraceae bacterium | reverse complement strand
CAATTAGAATATCTTAACGATTAGCTTGCGAGCGATTGCTCGGTTCCTGATTATTATAGCAGCCCTCAGGTCCTAAGTAACTATGACCGCGTGTTACTCATGCATTACCCGCGCGTTACCCATGCATTACCCGCGCGTTACCGGAGCTTAAACATCCCGGTCGTAGCCGTCACATTTATGTAAACTAATGTTGTAAATTTATAATAACAAAGGAGACAAAAAATGCAGTTAACCGGTTCACAGATAGTAGTTGAAGTATTGAAGGAGCAGGGAGTTGATACTGTTTTCGGTTATCCCGGAGGTGCGATCCTCAACATTTATGATGAGCTGTACAAGCATTCGGATGAGATAAGGCATGTGCTTACATCTCACGAGCAGGGCGCAAGCCACGCAGCAGACGGATATGCCAGAGCAACAGGCAGGGTCGGAGTATGTATGGCAACCAGCGGCCCCGGAGCAACAAATCTGGTCACCGGAATAGCAACGGCATATATGGATTCGGTGCCTATGGTAGCAATTACGGCGAATGTTGCATTGCCGCTACTTGGAAAGGATACCTTCCAGGAGGTGGATATAGCCGGGATCACGATGCCCGTAACAAAGCATGGCTTCATCGTAAAGGATGTAAATGAACTGGCAGACACCTTAAGACGCGCATTTAAAATAGCAACAAGTGGAAGACCCGGACCGGTAATCGTGGATAGAACAAAGGATGTTACCGCAAACAGCGCCGAGTTTAAAAAGCTTACGGGAGTAAAGAAGGTCGTTAAGAAAAAGCCTGTTGACAAGGCATCTCTTAAGGCTGCAGCGGACCTTATAAACAAGGCAAAGAAGCCCTTTATATATCTGGGCGGAGGTGCGGTAATCTCCGGAGCATCAAAAGAAGTAAAGGAATTTGCCGAAAAGATCAATTCACCTCTGTGTGACACACTTATGGGAAAGGGTGCATTTGATGGGCACAATTCACTCTACACGGGAATGGTAGGAATGCACGGAACAAAGGCATCAAACATGGGTGTGAGCGAATGCGACCTGCTGATAGCAATGGGTGCACGTTTCTCTGACAGGGTTACGGGAAATGCAAAGAAGTTTGCAACCAACGCAAAGATCATACATATAGACATAGACGAAGCCGAGATCAACAAGAATATCCAGACGGATATCAGTGTGATAGGCGACCTGAAGGCAGTACTAACCGCACTTATACCTATGGTAAAGGAAAAGAAGAATACGGCCTGGGTTAAGCACATTGCAGAGCTTAAGAAGGAATTCCCGTTGAGATATGATAACAAGCGTCTTACCTGCCCTTATGTCATGGAAACGATAGATAAGCTCACAAAATCCGAAGCTATAATTACCACAGACGTAGGACAGCATCAGATGTGGGCAGCCCAGTTCTATAAATATAAAGAGCCCAGACACTTCCTTTCAAGCGGGGGACTGGGGACTATGGGCTACGGTCTCGGAGCTGCGATCGGAGCAAAGGTCGGCTGCCCGGACAAGACCGTCATCAATATCGGCGGAGACGGGTGCTTCAGAATGAATATGAATGAGCTTGCAACCGCATCACGCTACGGAATAAAGATCATAGATGTGATAATCGACAATTCCGTGCTTGGTATGGTGCGTCAGTGGCAGAGGCTTTTCTACGGAGTGCGTTATTCGCAGACAGTGCTTCGGGTTTATGTGGATTATTGCAAGGTGGCAGAGGCTTTGGGCTGCAAGGCTTACCGCATAACCAAAAAAGAAGAGGCTGAGAGCGTGCTTAAGAAGGCTCTTGCCGACAAAGGCCCGGTTGTTATCGACTGTGTTATCGATCTCGATGAATCGGTTTACCCCATGGTATCACCCGGAGCAAGCATAGCCGAAGCCTTTGATGAGGAAGATCTCAAGAATAAATAATTATTGCAAGAGATTAGCATAAGTTGTATATTTAAAAACGGTGTGAAAAAATTATATGTCCCGAAATACAGCGGGAAAGAAAAGTGAGGACAAAATGAGCAGAGTTTACAATTTTTCAGCAGGTCCGGCTATGCTTCCGGAAGAGGTACTTAAGACATGTGCGGATGAAATGTTTGATTACAAGGGTTCCGGACAGTCTGTTATGGAAATGAGCCACAGATCAAAGGTATACGACGGCATCATAAAGGAAGCAGAAAAGGATTTCAGGGAGTTGGTAGGGGTTCCCGATAATTACAAGGTGCTTTTCCTTCAGGGAGGAGCTTCAACCCAGTTTGCCATGATCCCCATGAACCTGATGAAGAATCGTGTTGCTGATTATATAGTTACAGGCCAGTGGGCAAAGAAAGCCTTCCAGGAGGCGGGTAAATACGGTAAAGCCAATAAGATCGCATCCAGTGAGGACAAGACCTTCTCATACATCCCCGATGTTAGCGATCTTCCGATATCCGATGATGCAGACTATGTTTACATCTGCCAGAACAACACCATCTACGGAACAAGGTTTACAGAGCTTCCCAACACAAAGGGTAAGCTTCTGGTAAGCGATGTTTCATCAATGTTCTTATCAGAGCCTCACGATGTTACAAAATATGGCATCATGTACGGCGGAGTTCAGAAGAATGTAGGTCCCGCAGGTGTTACCATCGTAGTTATAAGAGATGATCTTATCACAGATGACGTGCTTGAGGGCACACCCACAATGCTTAAATACAAGACTCATGCCGATTCTGATTCACTTTACAATACACCTCCCGCATATAACATTTATGTATGCGGTCTGGTATTCAAGTGGTTAAAGAAGCAGGGCGGCCTTGAGGCCATAAAGGCTCACAATGAAAAGAAGGCAAAGATCCTTTACGATTTCCTTGATTCTTCCGAGATGTTCAAGGGTACCGTAGAGAAGAAATACAGATCACTTATGAACGTTCCCTTCGTAACCGGAGATGATGATCTTAATGCAAAGTTCATTAAAGAAGCAACCGATGCAGGCTTTGTAAACCTTAAGGGCCACAGAACGGTCGGCGGAATGAGAGCTTCAATCTACAACGCAATGCCTATCGAGGGTGTTGAAAAGCTCGTTGAATTCATGAGAGATTTCGAAAAGAAGAACTGATAAGAGGAGTTTAAAATGTTTAAATATAATTGTCTTAATCCCATAGCAGCTGTAGGTCTCAATAATTTTGATGATAAATATGTTCAGTGTGATGATTTCAAGGATGCCGACTGTGCGCTGGTCCGTTCGGCCAAGATGCACGATATGGAGCTTCCTGAAAACCTTCTTGCAATTGCCCGTGCCGGTGCCGGAGTAAATAATATTCCTCTGGACAAATGTGCTGAAAAGGGAATCGTTGTATTCAACACACCCGGAGCAAACGCAAACGGCGTTAAGGAGCTGGTTCTCGCAGGAATGCTCTATGCTTCACGTGATATAGTGGGTGGTATAAAGTGGCTTGAAGGTGAAAAGGGCGTTGATGACGTTGCAAAGCTTGCCGAAAAGCAGAAGAAGGAATATGCCGGAACGGAAATATCCGGAAAGAAGCTCGGTGTTATCGGTCTCGGAGCTATCGGCGTAAAGGTTGCAAATGCAGCGGTTAACCTCGGAATGGAGGTATACGGATACGATCCTTATATATCCGTTGAGGCAGCCTGGCATATTTCCCGTGCGATAAAGCACGTTGTAAATGTAGAAGATATCTATGCAAATTGTGATTATATAACCATTCATGTGCCTCTTCTGGATTCCACAAAGCACATGATCAATGCAGAAGCTATAAAGCTTATGAAGAACACCGCAATCCTTCTGAACTTCGCCCGTGACGAGCTGGTTGATGAAGAAGCTGTTGTTGCGGCACTTAAGGTTGGAAAGCTTCGCAAATATGTTTCGGATTTCCCGAACACAACAACCGTAGGTGCGGAAGGCTGTATCGTTACTCCTCATCTCGGAGCATCCACAGAGGAAAGCGAGGACAACTGCGCGGTTATGGCTGTAAAGCAGATCCGTGATTATATGGAAAACGGAAACATCATAAATTCCGTAAATTTCCCCAAGATCGATATGGGAATCTGCTCAACTGCTTCACGTGTTATCGTTTTCCATGCAAACAAAGCAAATACCATTACAAAATTCTCGGCGATCTTCGGAGAGAAGGGCATCAATATCTCTGAGATGAACAATAAATCAAAGGGTGACAATGCTGTTTCGATGTTTGACCTGGATTCCGAGGTATCGGAGGATGTAATAAAGAAGATCGGTGAGCTGGAAGGTGTTTACAGAGTCCGCGTTGTAAAGTAATATTATTACATGCTTAACGAAGACAGAAATATAAGAAGGCAGTTATACAAAAGAATCTGGCGCGCAAAAACCTATGGAGTGGTGATAACGGTGATCGCTATCTTATCCATAGCTTTTTGTGCGCTTCTTATTTTTACGGGGAAGGCTGCGCGAGAAAAAGAGGCTGCAGCTGAGGCAGAGGTGAGTTCACTTTCGGCAGATCTTCTGTCAAAGGAAAAAACCATAAAAGAGCTTGAAAATGAAAAGAAGAACCTGAGCAGCGCCAATGAAAAGCTTGGGGAGGACGTGAAGTTCTATTCCAAAATCCTGTCGGAAAACCAGCTTCGTATAGAGATAATGCTCCTTTTTGAGGAACAGAAATACCCTACCTATATGGTTTTAAAGAAGATTTATCCCGAAAAGATGGTGGTTCTGGATTCGGGTAATTTCCGTTTCCTGGATATAGACAGAAGCCTGAAGGCCAATGAGTATGTAAACGAGCAGTTTATCTACGATGAAGAAAAAAAGAAGATGAGCTATAACGTTGAGGGTAAGGATATTACCAGAAAGGGCATTGACGTTTCCAAATATAACGAGACAATAAACTGGGAAAAGGCCGCTAAGGCAGGGCTTGATTTCTGTTTTATAAGGCTTGGTTTAAGAGGCTATGTCAGCGGCGAGATCGTTATGGATGAATATTTTGAGGATAATTTAAAAAACGCCGTGGATAACGGGGTCGAAACCGGAGTGTATTTCTTCTCACAGGCGGTCACTGAAGAAGAGGCAATAGAAGAGGCAGACTATGTTCTTGAAAACATTGAAGACAAGGGCGTTACAGGGCCTGTCGCCATTGATATAGAAAAGATCGATTATCCCGATACACCTCCCAGAACAGCGGAAATGACGGCAGATGAGCGGACAGATGTGGTTATTGCCTTTTGTAAACGCATAGAGGAGGCGGGGTATAAACCCATGATCTACGGAAATCTCCTGAGCTTTCTCTCAATCATGAATAATGCGCGTCTTGAGGAGTACGATAAATGGTTTGCGGACTTTATCGATGCCGAATACGAAGATTATCTTCCTTATTTTGCATACGATTTTAATATCTGGCAGTATACGGCCGAAGGGGAATGGCCGGGTGTAAAGGGAGCCTGCGATCTGAACATCGCATTGAAATAAGTTTGACTAAGCAGAAGCATAAAATGGCTGACATTAAGTCTTGAAAGGAGAAATCTATGGGGAAAAAGACTTTGTATCTGGACACTGCATCGGGAATCAGCGGAGACATGACGGTAGCAGCCCTTCTGGATCTGGGGGCTGACAGGGAAGGGCTTGTAAAAGCTTTGAAAAGTCTGCCGCTTGAGGGCTATGACATTAAGATAAGCTCAGTAAAAAAGGCAGGTATAGCTGCCGTGGATTTTGACGTGATTCTGGATAAAGAGCACGAAAACCACGACCATGATATGGAATATCTTTACGGTCACACCGGACAGGAATATGGTCACGATCATGGTCCGCTGCACGATCACGATCACGCGCATCATCATTTTCATCATCATGATCTTGACAGGGATTTTGACTATCCGGAGCATGACCATCATCACGAGCACGAGCATGACCACCATCACCATCATGAACACAGGGGAATGAAGGAGATCACGGATATAATCAATGGGGCGGGTCTTTCGGAGGAAGTGAAAAACCTCGCAAAGAAGATATTTGACATTCTGGCGGAGGCGGAAGCAAAGGCGCACGGCCTGCCAAAGGATGAAGTGCATTTTCATGAGGTGGGTGCAGTTGATTCCATTGTCGATATAGTGGCCGTTGCCTGGTGCTTTGATGATCTGGGCATCACCGATTGCATCGTACCGGTGATAAACGACGGTACCGGCTCGGTTCGCTGTCAGCACGGAGTAATGCCGGTACCTGTTCCGGCAGTTGTGAATATTGCCGAAGCAAACGGGCTTCGCCTTCATATAATGGACGTACAGGGTGAGTTTGTTACACCGACGGGAGCTGCATTTGTGGCTGCAGTTAAAACCTCCGACCGCTTGCCGGAGAGCTTTATTATTAAAAAGACGGGGTACGGAGCAGGCAAAAGGGAACATTCTCTTTCAGGGCTTCTTCGTGCTTTGATCATCGAGGAATAATATGAGTGATATAGATATACTCGAGCTAAAAGCAGATATCATAAACGATAATGACGAAAAAGCGGCTGAGATCCGTGAACGTCTGAAGAGGGAACATACCTTTTTCGTGAATATCATGGGTTCGCCGGGAGCCGGGAAAACCACAATGCTCATAGAAACAATAAAGTCGCTTAAAGAAAGCGGAGATTGTAAGATAGGCGTTATTGAGGCCGACGTGGATTGCGATACGGACAGCCGGGCCGTTTATGAGCTTGGGGTAGAGGTCGTCCAGGTCCATACCGGAGGGTCCTGCCACATGGATGCTTCCATGACACAAAAGGCTCTTGACCGGCTTGGGAGCGCAGGCTTTGATGTAATATTCCTTGAAAATGTCGGAAACCTTGTCTGCCCTGCGGAATTCGATATAGGGGCATCTCTTTCCGTTATGCTCCTAAGCCTTCCCGAAGGGGACGATAAACCGCTGAAATATCCTCTGATGTTCACGGTAAGTGATATAATTCTCATAAGTAAGTGTGATACAAAACCTGTTTTTGATTTCGATGAGACAGCTTTCAGAAGGAACGTGGCAGGACTTAAGAATGATGCCAAAATTATTCCGTTATCCTTTAAAAACGGTGAAAACACCGGAGAATGGTTTGGTCTTATAACGAGGATCCTTAAGGAAAAAGGATTTTAAACAGTCTAAAAAATATATAATATCCGGAGGGCTAATGTCTAAGTTTGGAAATTACATAAAACATCTCAAAGAAGGGATTAAATCAAATCGAAAAACCTTTATATTCTATACTGTTTTAAGAATACTGGTATTGCTGACACTTGTAAGAAGTATTCTGTTGGGGAATTATCAAAGTGCAATGCTCTGTGTTCTTTCTCTTATTCTGTTTCTTTTACCGGCTATAGTGGAGGATAAATTCAGTATTACCATACCACCGGTTTTTCAGGTGATAATATTCGGCTTTATATTTGCGGCAGAGATACTGGGGGAGATAAATCATTTTTATGTTTTAATTCCCGGATGGGACACCATGCTTCATACCATGAACGGCTTTTTATGTGCGGCCGTTGGGTTTTCACTTGTTTATTTGTTAAACCGTGACAGCAAAAACTTCAATCTGTCACCGTTTTATCTGACTCTCGTAGCCTTTTGTTTTTCAATGACGGTAGGTGTTGTGTGGGAGTTTTTTGAGTATACAATGGATCAGTTATTCTATCTTGATATGCAGAAGGACTTTATTGTTCAGGAATTCGGATCTGT
>JAILOD010000079.1 GCA_024691015.1 Lachnospiraceae bacterium | reverse complement strand
TACTTCACGAAGATCATCACCTATGCTCTCCTTATGTACCACCTTACCAAAATATTTTGTATCTCCACCGAGGCTTATTCCCAATGCACCGGCGCATACCGACTCGGTCTGTGCAGCATTCGGACTTTCGGATTTATTCCTGTCCCTTTTATATATATTATACGCCCCTTTTACATCAAAAGCTCCTATTGCGGCAGATAAAAGCATGATCCGGGCTCCGATGCGGGCAGGAATATAATTAAATACATCGTCCGTCTTTGCCGCAGCCCTGCCGAAGAACATATATCTGTCATTCTTATAACCCACCATTGAATCCATTGTATTTATAGCCTTGTAAACAAACCCCAGCACCGGTCCGCCTGCAGCCAGATATATCAGCGGAGCCACAACTCCGTCACAGGTGTTTTCGGCAACCGTTTCAACCGCTCCTCTTATTACACCGGCCTCATCAAGCTCTGCGGTATCGCGTGATACCAGCATTGAAAGTGCCCTTCTGCCATCCGTAAGACTCCCTTTATCCAGAGCCGTATAAACCTTCATTGTCTCCACCTTAAGGCACTTTGCCGATAGTATCTGCCAGCTTAAAATGCTTTCAATGATGATGCCGGCATATCGGTTAACATAATACGATATCCCAATGAGCGCCAGGCTTACAACCAATACAATAGAAACTACTATAACCACAAGGATTCGGCCTCTTATAAGATTTTTGTTATCAGCATCATCTTTATTGTTGTTTACATAAAGTTGCTTTTCCAGACTGCTTATAAGCCATCCTATAAATCTTATGGGGTGAATTTTACCTGCGGGATCTCCGAAGACCATATCCAGAATAAACCCGATCACAAAGGCAAAGAGATGATTAAATATCATGATCCGTCTCCTTTATAACCTGCCCCAGACCACAGATAACCCTTTCAACACTTTCAGCCTTCCCTGCCAGAGAAATGTAATATCTTCCCAGCCGTTCTCTGAATTCCCGTTCAAAATCATCCTGCGGGACAATGCCGTTTCCCACCTCGTTTCCAATAACTATAATATGAGGATGCTGTTCTATAACGCTGTCCATCAGCTTTTCCGGCTCTCCACTATTTTTTAGTTCCTCTCTGAACCAGAACGAGAAATTGTTAAAAGTTTTTATGTAAACCCCATTTGTGTCATCAGACAAAACTTTCTTATCCGTTATGAACCCGGAAATATCAATAGCCACCTCACAGTCCCTTATACCGTATTTTTCCTTTACATACTTAAGCTTGCCCTGTGCAGCCCCACCTAAAACCAGCCTCATAGCCTTATCCCCATATATGAAAAACCCGAAAGAAGACCTGCTATCAGAACCGTAATCAACTCAACGATGGATGACAAAAACCCGCAGGTATCTCCGGTAACTCCTCCAAACTCCCTGTTGCACAGGATATATACATAAACAAATACCAGCGCACTGGCAATGAGCACCGACCCTCCGACAACAACATCGGAAACCATTAAAACGACTACACAGATGATGAGCTGGATAATAAGAGAGACCCTTACCGTATTAAGTGCTGCCTTTGATGTAAACTCATAAAGCATCCCCTCTTTTTTCGCCCCTTTATAGACTACCGCCGAAAGGCCGCTCAGGATCCTGGAAAGATAAAAGCCGGCTCCAAGAACTATCATTGCTCTGGTATGATGTATCTGCGAATAACCGGCAAAATACAGAACGTAATAGATCAGCATATTTATAACTGCAAAAGCGCCTATGTGCGGATCCTTCAATATTTCCAGTTTTTTCTTCCTGTCACCGTAGGAATGCAGGGCATCCATAACATCCATATATCCGTCCATATGGATACCTCCGCTGATGATCAGAGGTATCAGTACTCCGACCGAAATCCACATCAGCTCCGATACATAATTTTTTGCATATACAAACCATATTATATTTAAGATTCCTATGATTATGCCGACAAAAGGAAAGAAACAAAGAGCGTACTCCATGTTCTCCTTTTTCCAGTTGAAATTAGGCATAGGTATCTTGGAATACATGGCGAACGCCACGCAAAAAGATTTCAAAACCTTCATCTTGTCAATTATACCTTTATTTAATCTTGATCGGTATACCCGCCACCACCTCATAAACATTGCAGGCATCCGATGAAAGCGATGAAATGACCTTCCCGCAAACATCTATATATTTTGCTGTCATTTCATCATACATGTTCCCATCCCCGAAAACATTGTCTGATACTATTATAAGGCTTTCGGAGATATCCGCCAACTGAATTATTTCTTTGATTATCAATTCCGAGATATGATCCGAATCAAGTTTACATAACTCATCTTCGCCAAACATAAAATTAGACACCATGGTCCCGAGCCCTTCCAAAAGAACACAGGAAGCACCCTTCGGAAACACACGAAGGAGGGCAGACGATAAATACCTGCCCTCTTCTATGGTGTAATATTCTCCGTCCTTACGACGGCGTTTATGCTTTTCTATTCTTTTAAGACTTTCGGGGTCTGTGTTTCTCATAGTAGCAAGATAAACAACTTCTTTATCACCGCTTTTTGAAAGAGATAGCTGCTCCGCAAATTCTGATTTGCCGCTTGCACTTCCCCCAATAACAATCACTATGTCTGATCTCATAGCATCCTGCTTCTTGTTTTAATAGCGGTAGACCTTATCTTCTTTCACCGCCTCCGCCGCCTCCGCGCGCTTGATCACCATGCGACGAATCTGAAGGTGGTCCGGATTGAGAATGATGGTCTCCATCCGAAGATGAACCGGATTCAGGGGGTGCCGGGCTGGAATCCGAGCCTCCATTACCGAACATATCTGTTGTACCGCTGTTTCCTATTATATCATAAGAACTGCCGAAATTATAATAATCTGTACTGCCTGACGGCATATATGAATCAATAAGGCTGTCTATATCAGTAACGGAGTTAATATCATAGCCGGGATATACGGTCACATCGGATGTATTTGTGTTCGGATCCTGAACCGAAGGAATGTTTATACCTGCCGGAACAGGTGTATTTTGAACAGTGCTTCCTCCCGGGACTTCACCGGCATTATTATTGTTTTTGTCTTCTCCGGTACCGGTATTGTTGTTATTCTCAGCCGGTTTTTTTGCTTCAGGAGCAGTATCGTTCCTTCTGTTTCCGTCTTTCTCTGATTCAGATTCCGTCGCATTTATATCCGCCTGTCCTTCTCGAGCGGTATTATCCTCTCTATTATTTGCCGACCCATCTTCATCGGGTTTTTCAGACTCGTTATCAGGCTTTTCTTTTATGTCCTTCTTATCTTCCGTAACAGGATCACGGTCTGTATCCTGCTCCTGCTCTGAAACCTCTTCAATAAGGATCATTGATTCTTTTGCCCGTTCTTCGTTTATCTCGTTCAGCATTTTACGTCCGGGCATTTCTGCTGCATTTTCCTGAGCCTTATCTATATCAACTGTATTAAGCTCCACGCTTACCTGTTTATTATTTTCGTTAAACTTCTCAACACTTCTTATAACCTTGTCTTTAAGCTCTTCGTTTTTATCACCCAGAGACACACCCACAACAACGGGTACATTTTCATCCTCTATATAGGACTCCTCCTTTAAGGAATTGAGAGTATTCTCAACCGCCCCCTCAAGGCCCTGTCCCATTACGTATGGGGATGTGTTATCGGTAAGGGCTTCTCCGTCGTCATTCATAGCCTCCATTCCGATTACCTTGTCGAACATATTCAGCGTATACTTTACACTGGGATTAATATCAAGCGTTACAATGCTGTACGGGGCCGCATATGCCGTTACCGCTCCCACGCATAAAACAGCACAGGCAACTGAGGCTATTCTTGCGGAATATTTTGACACGTACTTTACAAAGTCCGTTATCTTCCCTCCGGCAGGCGATGACTCTATCGTCTTTGATGAGATATCCATCCGGTCCAGTTCTTCTCTTGTAACACGAAGCACCTGCCCCACTATATAATCTTTGTTTTCAATTATCGTGACAATACCGCTTTCATCCAGAACTGCAGTTTCATGTCCCCGATTTTTAAGTACAACGGCTTTCATACAAATCTCCTTCGCTGTAACTAAAATCTGTGATACCAAATCTTCCGTCTTATTTTGAAGATGTAAGATCCTTAAGATATTCGGAAAGTGCCGGATATTCTCCGGAAAGAATGAGCACTGCACTCATCAGATAATTCCTGTGTTTCTCCATAATCTTACCTGAAACGTTTACTCTTTTCTTTATTTCCTTTGCCGGAAAATACTTCTTTTTCTTTAAAAACTCAACAAGCGGCGGCGGAAGAAAAAATGCCTTTATAACCTCGGCACAGCTTTTTCTTGTTTTCTCCGCCTTGGGAGAAGTCTGTGCAAGATCGAAAAACGATATTCCGTAGGATGAGAGCTCGTCATCCAGACAGAGGATCTCTTCCTGAAGAGTGGTATCTACAAATACGGCTGTATTCTTTCTTACCGCACTCTGCATAGAAAAATCCGGATCGTCTTCATCCAGCTCGCCTTCGAAAACCTCCGGCCTTACCGAGATCTCTCCGGTATTTCCGTGTGCCCTGAACTCGTCAATAATACGGTTTTTAATAAGAACAGCCGCAAGAGACCAAAAATTACCTTTTGAAAGATCGTACCTGTCGATAGCTTCATTCGTAGCAAGAAGTGCTATGGAATATTCGTCATCGCTCATGGTCAGATGCTTTCCGGTGACCTTTATTGCCAGGTTCAGAATATGCTTTTCATTGTCTTTAAGAAAGCTTTCCCTTTCAAGTTTATCCTTTGAAGAAAGAACCGCTCGCTCATTGTCAATCTTCTGATCAGCCATAAAATATTATTATCTGTGTTCCCTTCCCAAAAAATGCGCCCCAAGCCGACGATTAGATCGCGTCCGATAATTTGTACTGAAAATTATTATAACAATATTTTTGGAGCTTGTTAACTTCCCTTAGTATTTTATACGTGATCTCTTTATAAAAACGGGGGGATTTTAAAATTTAAATCGAGTAGGGAAGATGTGATCGCACCCTACTCGGTAAGCGAGCCGCCGGTCGGATTCAGCCGACTTTTTCCTCTCGTTGGCTCTGCGATAAAAAAGACCGGATCTTTCGATCCGGCCTTCGTTTTTATATGCTTTTATTTTGCAAAATCTGTTGCTCTGCTCTCTCGAATGATGTTTACCTTTATCTGACCCGGGTAATCCATCTCATCCTCGATCTTCTTTGCAATATCATGCGCCATAAGAACCATATCTGCATCACTTACCTGCTCAGGAACTACCATGATGCGGACCTCTCTACCTGCCTGAATGGCAAAGGACTTATCTACTCCCTTGAAGGAGTTTGTAATATCTTCTAATTGTTTTAATCTGTTTGTATAGGTGTCAAGTGTTTCTCTTCTTGCACCCGGTCTTGCTGCCGAGATCGTATCTGCGGCCTGTACTATACAGGCGATAAGCGATGTAGGCTCAACATCGCCGTGATGTGATTCAACGGCATTTATAACTATCTGAGACTCTTTATACTTTCTGCAAAGATCTGCACCCAGCTGGATGTGTGATCCTTCCATTTCATGGTCAACGGATTTACCGATATCATGAAGGAGACCGGCACGCTTTGCCATTCTCACATCAAGACCTATCTCCGCAGCCAGAAGCCCTGAAAGATGAGCTACTTCTATGGAATGCTTGAGAGCATTCTGACCATAGCTGGTCCTGAACTTCATGCGGCCCAAAAGCTTAATGAGTTCGGGATGAATATTGGGAACGCCAACGTCAAGTGCTGCCGCTTCACCCTCTTCTCTCATCATGGTCTCAACTTCCTTGCGGGCCTTTTCAACCATTTCCTCAATGCGGGCCGGATGTATACGGCCATCCACAATAAGCTTTTCAAGTGCGATACGTGCGACCTCTCTCCTTATGGGATCGAAGCCTGACAGAACGACTGCTTCGGGTGTATCGTCTATTATAAGATCAACACCGGTCATAGTCTCGAGAGTTCTGATATTTCTTCCCTCACGGCCTATGATACGTCCTTTCATTTCATCGTTTGGAAGCTGTACAACGGATATTGTGGTTTCTGCAACGTGATCGGCTGCACATCTCTGAATAGAGTTGACCACATATTCCTTAGCCTTTTTGTCTGCTTCCTCTTTTGCACGTGACTCATACTCTTTTATCATAAGAGCAGATTCATGTTTTACGTCATCTTCAACAATTTTTAAAAGATATTCCTTAGCCTGTTCAGAGGTTAATCCGGAGATCCTCTCCAGTTCCTGTACTCTTTCTTCGTTAAGCTTTGCAATCTTTTCCTTCTGCCTGTTTAATTCCTCTTCCCTGGCACTGCAGCTTTGCTCACGGCGTTCAAGCGCTTCGGCCTTTTTGTCCACGCTCTCTTCCTTCTGCTGAGCTCTGCGTTCCATACGCTGAGCCTCCGCTCTGCGCTCTTTAGCTTCTTTCTCGAGATCATTTTTAGCCTTTATGGACTCTTCCTTAACCTCAAGGAGCTTCTCACGCTTCAGCTCATCAGCAGCTTTTTCCGCCTTATCGGTGATTTCCTTTGCCTTAACATTTGCATCACCTATTATCCTCTTGACCTTTGCCTCGTGGATATTGGTGGCAATAATTGCGGCTACGGGAACTGCTATGACCAGAGTAACAACAACGGCAATTGCAATTTGCATGATGTTGATGTCCATCTGTACAGGAGCACCTCCTTATTCTGTTTTCATTGTACTATGTGAACACTGCATAAACAATGTAGGATAACACAGTAATCAACTAATTTATAATAATGTAAAATGATTCTTATGTCAAGTTAATATGCTGTCCTGCTTTATGTGTATTTTGACAGATAATTACAGTTCAGTGGTCTTCCAGGCCACTGAATTGTAACGCACTTTGCTCATTAAAAATCGCTTTCGGCGATGGGCAAAGAACCGTCTTCCTACTGTTTTCTATAAAAAACCGGCATAACACATATTCTGTGTTTATGCCGGTTTAAACATCAGGCCATTCCAAATACCCGTCTCAAAAACATTATCCTTTGCGACATTGCATCTGCAAGAATTTTTGAGCTTTTTGCCATATCAAATGCATGTACCGTCCCCTTGGTTTCGTTCAGGACAACATTTCCGCCTTCATCCCTGAGCCTGTTTGCATATAAAACCCCGTCATCGTGAAGGGCATCAAATTCCGCGGTTTCAACATAAGCATCCGGAAGCCCCGATAGCGACTGTGCTTCAACAGGTGACGAAAGGATCGAATTTGCTTCCTCACCCTTAGGCCTGCACATCTTGTAATACTCTTTTATCGCAGTCGCATTGCAAACCGGAACAGACGTGTACTTCTTCATCGAATCGCTCTCAAGCCTGCTATCCAGACTAGGATAAAACAAAAGCTGTGCGAGCGGCATCTTAACTCCTCTGTCACGCGCCATAAGACAAAGGGCCACCGCAAGTGTTCCCCCTGCACTGTCACCGGCAACGGCTATGCTGTCCGTTGAGATCTTAAGCTCTTTTGCATTTTCAAGCATATATGTATATACATCAAATATTTCATTATACTGTATCGGAGGCGTATATTTCGGGCCAAGATGGTAATCGGGCATTATGACCCTGCATCTGGCTTCTTTTGCCATCTTCCTTGCAAGCCTGTAGTGGTACGGAAGCGCCGGCATTACCATAGCTCCCCCGTGAATGAAAAGTACACATTGTGAATTATCATCATCACGAACTTCTTTTGGCTCGTATATTAATGTCCTTACATACCCCTTCGGAGCTGCCGCACTCGGTATCTTAATTCTTGTCACTGCAAGCTCTTCTGTAGAAGCTTCTTTTTTTGGAAGATTCTTAAAAAGCAGTTGTACCATTTTAACCTGTGCCACACTGCCCGCAACCGGTATCTTCTTCAACGGATCAAACTGCGGATCGATCGGAAGATCATTCCGATCCTGTTCGTCATACTTGTATACCGCAATTACCTGAACGATGTCCTTAAATATATATATCCTTACATCATCCGCAATATTCGCTATGATAGACCTTCTTACTTCTTTCCACTTCTCGGGATTTATATTGTTTTCTTCGTCATAGAAGGAAGACATCGCATATGACTGCAAAGACCATACATAAGCCTCGTCTTTTTTCTCGGAAATATCATCTCCGATTTCATTTATCACATCAGCTTCGGCTTTGATAATTCCCTCTTCCTCTATAGACTCGCCTTTTTTATAAAGATACGGACCGGTTTCCAATATAGTCCGGACCTTTTCGGATATGATCGTTTCTCCGGAAAGGTTATCCGTTGATAAAAGTATCTTTTTTCTTTTCTCCTCATCCATGATAGTCTTAACCTTGAAGTTGAGCTCACATTCATTTTTATTGCTTTCCATATAGACCGCTGATTCAAAATCTCCTGCCAGACTTTTTACAAGCTCGATCATTTCCTCTGTAAGCAATCTTAAATGAAGAGCTTTCTTCTGTTCGAGAGAATAGTGTTCCGCTATTTCCTCCGCAAGCCCAAGGACTACATCATTTCCTTCTCCCCTGCTGTTCAGATTGACTATCTCTGTTCTCAATTATATTATTCCTCCACAATATTTATTATTGACGGAGCCATATTTTTACCAAGGTTATCCGCAACAAACTCTTTTAATTTATCAACATCCACGGGCTTATTTACAGTGAGATCCGCGGTAAGATAGAACAGATTGTTTTCACCGTATGCAATGGACGCTTCGGCTTTTGCTACGCCACTATATTTAATCAGCAGCTGCTCCAGTTCAAACAGGTTCGGGAAGAAACGTCCCGTAATGGTTTCTCTCTGTATGGTTCTTCCTGCCTGGTAAAGTGCTTCAACCTCCCCCTTAGGTGTGATACGCGCTTCGTGTCCGGCATAGTAAAGGGTACCGGGTGTGTAAAGGCTCTCCATTTCCTCATCGGACGAAGTTGTACGCTGCTTAAGAACATAAAGCTTACCCCAGGCGCCGTAAGGCTTTTTCAGGCCGTTCTCGTCCAGAACATAAATCTTAACGCTCTTATTATCGTCTGCTTCTATAACCTTATATCCTAAAGCTGCATTAAGCTTTTCCACAGTTATTTCAAAATGCTTCGGATATAGCTTCTGTGAAATATGTGTCTTGAGCTTTCTGACAGAGGTCTCTTCCGGCATTGCATTTATTACATCCTCCATAGCTGCAAGGAAAGTTACAAGCATATCTCGATCAAAACGATTTTCCCAATATCTTAATTCATATGTATAATCCGGATCTCCTGCATAAACCATAAGATGGAACGGAAGTGAATCAAGCTGCAGACGGACCGGTTCCGCCTTTTCTCCACCCATCTTATTGATGTCCAATAAATCTCCCTGGTACTGAATAAACATTTCATCAGCGTGCTGACTGGACATATGACATTCCATGCTGTGCAGGATCTGATCTCCGGATTTTTTCAGAAGATCTATGACCGTCTCATGCGGCACCTTCTGATATCTGAAGAGATATGTTACAAAAAGCGATCCCATAAGGCGGGCCCAGCGGCCATCTGTACGTCCGTTATGGATACTTGTCGATACAACATCATCTCCCATTCCGAACAGGCTTATCACATAATTGAAGGCGGTGAGGAATACAACGTTTTCAGATATGCCGTATTTATTGCAGAAGCCCTTGATCCTCTTGGTATTCAGAGACTTAAACCTTCCTTTTATTGTGGCATTATGAGCCTTTGTAAGATCATAGCTGTCCTTCTTTGCGAGTATGCTGCGTTTTATCTTATATCCTTTCAGGAGATCACTTATAAAAGCGATATCCTTCTCTCGAAGGCCTTTGGCCTCTCTGTCATATTCATCAAGAATATATTCGTAGAAGGTATATGTCTCTTTCTTTACATCAAGTCCCAGATAAAGCCTGTTCAGGTCATCTAAGATGATGTTCATACTCATTCCGTCACCGATTATATGCGCCACATCAAAGAACAGATATTTTGCCGTATCGGTTATATATATTCCAATATGGTACAGTCTTTCACCCGGCAGATATGTATAGGGAACCAGAAGTGTCTGCTTCTTCTCCTCCCATTCGCTGTCACTCATCGTCATTCTCTCAATAACAGCCTCCCGGTTATCATCACGGAAGTTTAGGAATTTCCCATCGGGTCCGGGCTGGATGATATCGTTCAATACCGGATGAACCTTAAACAGTTCTTTTATTGCCTCTTCCAGCTTGTCCGGATCGATCTTATTATCTAATTTAAAGAAGAAGGGAAGATTGGCCGTGGTATTGCCTCTCATTACATAAGCAAAATACATCTGCAGCTTAGTGAGGGGATATGTTTCGCGAATGGTATAATCCACGTGACTCTCATTCTTCTTTTTGTCAAATACTTCCGCAAGCTTTTCAACTGTCCCGTATTCCATCAACTCAGACAGGGTAAGATTGAACTCATACTTCTCCTGAAGAGACGTAAGAAGCATTATCGCGCCAAAGGAGTCAAGGCCACAGGAAAACAGATCGGTATCGATTCCGAATTTTCTGTTTCCGAGAGATTCCGCACAGACCTCATATATTTTCTTCTGATCCTCACTCTCAGGCTTTTTGATGTTGTTTACTGCATCGTTCTGCGCCTGCTTTTCCTTTAAGAACTCACTCCTTATTACCTTCTTTGAAGAAGTCTTGGGGAAGGGTGAACGCCTCATTGTTGTACGCATTATTCTCTTGAAGGAAGGAAGATCACTGTTTATGCGTTTTACAATAGCTTCAAGCTCGGACTGAATATCCGATATACCGTTCTTGTCAGCATAATCAAAATCAGGATATATTTCACAGAGGATCCTGTCCTCTTCGCCGTAAACAACAACATCCACAACCAGTCTCTCTGTCATAAAGAGATTTTCTATCTCCTCAGGAGCCACATTCTCTCCATTGCTTAATATGATAAGATTCTTTGATCTTCCTGTAAGATATATGAAGCCCTCATCATCAATATAGCCGAGATCTCCAGTCTTGAAATAGCCGTCTTCGGTAAAGGCTTCTTTCGTGATCTCCTCGTCTTTGTAATAGCCCTTCATAAGCGAAGGTCCTTTTATCTGTAATTCTCCGTCTACGCTTCTTACCAGCACACCTTCAAGAGTTTTTCCGACTGACGCAAGCTTATCTTTTCTGCCTCTCACCGCATCGGATATAACGGGTGAGTATTCACTCATTCCGTAACCCTGTCCTATATCTATCCCTGCATCAAAATATTTTTCCGCAAGGTCAGGCGCCAGATAGCCACCGCCACATATGATCTTTTTTAGTCTTCTTCCGTATATTTTCTTGAAAAGCTCATTTTCCGTAAGCGAATTATCAGCACTTGCCATTACCGCGATCTTGTTGTAAATGGCTTTTGCGATCATCGGAACCATTCTTATTACCATAGGCTCGAACAGCATCAGATGTTTCGTAAGGTCAGCAAGAGAACCATTTATGCATACCAGACCTCCAATCATCATTGTGAACAGGTAATCACATCTCAAGCAGAAAACATGATGAATAGGAAGAACGCTGAGACATACATCCTCTCCCTCTAATTCAAAAGGCCTGGTAGCAAAGGTGTTTGCGATAAGATTTCCGTGTGTAAGCATTACACCTTTACTGTGTCCTGTTGTTCCGGATGTAAACAGTATCATCGCAAGGTCGTCCTTGTCGATCTTCTTTGCCCTGCCCTTTTCAACCCATTTTTCACCGGAAAAAGATGTATCTATAAGTATATCGTTAAGACAGGGCTCTCCTTTTACCGTCTGTATGGAATAATATTCCTTAATGTTCGGACAAAGCTCTTTTATTCCGTCTATCAGAGGCTTATGCTCCCAGTCGTAAAACAGAACGTCTATATCAGACCTGTTCAGGCAATCTGCAAGGTCGCCCCTGTTCAGCTGTATATCCAAAGGTACTGATACATTTCCGGAAGCCATAACACCCAGAAGCAGCGGAACATATTTTGTGCTTGAAGCTCCGAAAAGACCTACATGCATTTTTCTGTCAGTAACATATTTTTTTGAATTCAGCCAGGCACTTATGGTCCTTGCTATCTGACCAAACCGTTCATATGAAAGATCATATATAAGATCGTTATTCTCATAACGCAGGTAGATATTATCTTTGTATTCTTTTGCACTGTTGTCGATAAGATCCCTTAATGTCTTTGTGTTTTCTTTTGTGATCATTTATGCCCCTTTCTGCCTGTAAAAAATACCTTCGCCGCCTTTTGAAATCAACTGTACCATCACCATTTCTCCATTATGGTGATACCTGTTTATTTTAACTCATTTTCATTTTTCCCGCCACATGAAAAAGATGCTTTTTATTTACTGTTCATTCCCGGGGCACTCACACCTTCCGCGTAGCTTCGACCTGTACACCAGGCAGAAAAACGAATTGTAACGCATTTTAATCCTGTCCAATATTTTTGACAATATAAAAAGCACCGATATCCGGAAGCCATACTTTATATTCATCCTGATCAATCACTGAAGTGTAATATAACCGGATGAACGCAAATGTCATTTTCTGTAATTGCGGCCAACCTGTCTCGGTGCTTATTTTGTATTGATTTTTATGATATTTTTTATGATATTTCAGAGGCTGTCAGTTCTCTTAAAACCCGTATACATTTATCGGTATCAAAGCCTTTTCTGCAAAGCCCCGATAAAAGCTTCTGCCTGTCTTCGTAGGTGAGTTCCGACAGGTGAAGATGTTTTTTTAGGATCTGCTTCTTTATCAGTTCTTCCTCGTTATCGGGGATATCCTCCAGAGCCTTTTGTATCAGCTCCTCCGGAACCCCTTTACCGGCAAGCTGATAGCTTACCATCCTGCGGCTTTTACCTTTTGTTTTTTCATATACATACTGATGGGCATAACGCTCATCATCCACGTACCTGCCTTTTTTTGCCGCCTCGAGCGCCTTATCTATCACATCAGGCGGATACATCTCATCTTTAAGCTTATCCCTGATCTCACTTTCGGTTTTATCAACCTTATCAATAAGATGAAGCATTCTGGATTTACATCGTTTTAGAAGAAGCTCTTCTTTTATAAGCTCAAAGCTCTCATCCGAAAGCTCCTCCCCTTCAACAAGGGAATAATACTTAACCTCTTTGGGATATAATACAAATGCAGGCTCATCATTCAGACATATCAGACGTTTCCCCCGTCTGTATTCCTTAATAGACGTGATCATCATAAATATCACCCACCCCTGTTAAGGATCATTCTTCCTCTGTCTTTTTCTCTGCGGCTTTTGCCGGTGCCTTGGCAGGCTCTTCTTCCTCTTCTATCAGGCCATACTTAACCCTTACCTGATGCTCAACCTCTTCACAGATCTTGGGATTATCAAGAAGATACTGCTTTGCATTTTCTCTCCCCTGCCCGATCTTTTCTCCCTTGTACGAGAACCAGGCACCGCTCTTCTGGATGACACTTACATTTGATGCAAGATCCAGAATATCTCCGACGGTGGAAATACCCGTACCGAACATGATATCAAACTCCGCCTCTTTAAAAGGAGGTGCTATCTTATTTTTAACAACCTTTACCCTGGTTCTGTTTCCGATAACCTCTCCGCCCTGTGTGATCTTATCTATCCTGCGGACATCCAGACGAACGGATGAGTAGAATTTAAGTGCACGACCGCCGGTTGTTGTTTCGGGATTACCGAACATGATGCCGACCTTTTCACGAAGCTGATTTATAAATACTACAATACAATTAGACTTGCTGATAACCGCCGTAAGCTTTCTTAATGCCTGGCTCATGAGCCTTGCCTGAAGACCTACGTGCGAATCTCCCATTTCTCCGTCGATCTCCGCCTTGGGAACCAATGCTGCAACAGAGTCTACTACAACGATATCCACAGCGCCTGAACGAACCATTGTTTCCGTGATCTCCAGAGCCTGTTCACCGGAGTCAGGCTGGGAAATATAAAGATTATCAATGTCCACCCCGATATTTTTTGCGTAAGCGGGATCGAGTGCATGCTCTGCATCTATGAAACTGGCAATGCCTCCGCGCTTTTGTACCTCTGCGATCATATGCAGGGTTACGGTTGTCTTACCTGAGGATTCGGGTCCATAGATCTCTACGATACGGCCTCTCGGAATACCGCCAAGGCCAAGTGCTATATCTAAGCTTAATGAACCGGTGGGAATGGTCTCCACATTCATTTTTTCGGCACCGTCTCCGAGCTTCATTACCGTGCCCTTGCCGAACTGTTTTTCTATCTGTGAGAGTGCCGCATCCAGTGCTTTAAGCTTGTTTTCGTTTGTGTCCATTGTAAATACTCCTTTCAAATGAGCTGTTCAAAATCGAACAACTGTTCGCTTGCTATAGTAAAACAATTTTCCGTTTCTGTCAACACAAATAATAAAAAATGAGAAAAACTGCGGGATTTCCGCAAGATACAGACTTTCAAAAACCTGTATTCAGATTATACCCGAGACGGCCTTTAATTACAACACCAAATTTAAAATCATCAAATCATCTTTACCTAACTTAGTCCCTTTAAAATCAACAGATAGGCCCGCTACCCCTTTTCTCCCCCTCCGTG
>JAILOD010000036.1 GCA_024691015.1 Lachnospiraceae bacterium | reverse complement strand
TGATCCTACTGTCCAGATCGTTATAATCAAAAGACATCTGCATATAGTTTCCAAATTCGGAAAAGGTATTAACAGTACTGGTATTTGCAAGGCTTAGATATCCGTTTATACCGTACTGGTTGTTAAATGCCGGTGTATTTCTGTATACAGAATGTCCTGCGTAATCATACCTGTAGGGCTCTCCCTCATCAGTAAATAGTGCGGTAACCTCTTCGTCCTTCATTTTTTCATAACACTCATCAAAGGTAAAATACCGGCTCTTAATCTTCGAAAATCCTGAGGTATAAAACTCACAGTAAAAATTCAGAGCCACTGCAGCAAAAATACAGGTCAGTCCTGCAACATATCTGTATTTTTTATTAACCTTTATAAAGCCAAAAACCGATATGACAGCGATGATCACCGATCCTGTTACAAGAAAATAATTCTTTTTAGCCCAGGTCAGGGGCGTTAAGATACAAAGAATGCAAAAGGCGATCACCGCTCCCATAATAATTAAACGTTCCCTCTTCTCGAGTTCAAAAATCACGTAAAAACTCTCTGCTGTTATAATCGCGATAATAAGACAAAATGCCCATATCCATCTGTTAGTCGGATAAGTGAATACCGAAAGAATAAGTCCCGGAAGGGGCAAAATAGAAAATGCAAGCAACACAAGAAAAATGATCTTCTTTCCTTTATTGTTTTCATTCCTGCGAAGAAACATCAAGATGACCGAGATCACACCGATTATCGTAAACCCAAAAAAACCGTTCCATAAACCTATTCGTTTAAATCCCAGTATGGATATAAAGTATTCAAGATAAAACTCTCTTGTGTAGAACAGATTAAGATTAGCCAGAGTCAATGCCCTGTTTGAACTCATACCGCTCCTTAAGACAGGTAACAGAACAAAGGCTGACATTGCGATCGCTATTATGCTGCTGACCGGAAAGGTAAAAAACAAATTCTTCCGTCTTTCCTTAAGACTTTTCTCCTTATCCGCAAAAAATCTGTAAACAGCATACATGGCTATCAGAATTCCTGCTTCATAGAAAAAATAAAAATTCAGACATCCCAGAATAAAGGTTGAAAGAATATAAACCCACGGTTTCCTGTTCTCATATATCAGATCTATACCTAGTACCATGAACGGAAAGATCGCAACAGGATACATGAAACAGATGTCTTCTCTGGCCACAATAACGTTATATGTTGTAAAACAGTAGATAAGAGAAGCCGAAACGGCCTGATATACATTCCATCCCCTGTGTTTTCCAAGTGCATTAACACCAAGAGCTGCAACGATAATACAGATAAAGAACAACAGGCTGAAAGCCTTGGCGCAGTCTTTCTCTTCAAAAAGAAGTGACAGAAGCATGAGCGGACAACTGATCCCGTAATAATGAAGCGATACCCAGGTATCCTCTCCGAGTCCCAGTGACATATCCCATAATACCGGATCAAATCTATGCTCGCTTATAAGGGTGGTAAAGAATTCGATAAGGTATCTTCTGCACTTTACCACGGTCATATAATACTGCACCATATCATCTCCGCCATAGATGAACGATACCCCGTAAATAAAGTGCGGAAGATGGTATATTACAAATGCCAGTGTTATGGCAGCAAGTACAAATAATGTATTCTTTATCGAATCCTTCTTACCAAATGAATTCATAACCTTTATCCTTCAATACTTTTTACCGAATTTGAATGTAAGACGCCTCTTATTCTGCCTTCTTCCTATTATTCCCCATCAGAATCGAAGCAACAACAAAAACTGCAAGTATATAAGGATAAAACAGATACGGCATTATCGAGATACTCATGATCTTTGCAATTCCCGCTGCAACAAGAAGCTGCGCGCCGTAGGGGATAATGCCCTGCATAATACAGGAGCAGGTGTCGAGCAGCGACGCCGTCTGTTTTGGATCCACACCGTATTCTTCGCTTATATCCTTTGCGATCGGAGCCGCTATAACTATTGCTACTGTGTTATTGGCCGTGGCTACATCCATAAAAGCCGTAAGCAGAGCTATGCCAAACATGCCTCCCCTTTTTGATCCCGCTATCTTTCTGATGAAAGCAAGTATCGCTTCAAAGCCGCCGTTCTCCTTTATCATTGCGGCAATGGCGGCAACAAGTATCGCAACTATCATGGTTTCAAACATCCCGTTAATGCCGGTACCCATGGAGTTTAAGGCCGCCGCATAAGTCAGTGAACCTGTTACCATTCCTGCAATAGCAAAAAGCACTATGCCGATAAGGAGAACAACAAAAACATTTATACCGAGAATGGATAAAAGCAGAACAACAAAATAAGGCGTTGCCTGCAGAACATTATATTCAAAGCTGCCTATAGATGCTTCATTGCTGCTGATCGCATAGATTATAAGAATTATAAGAGTGATGACTGCCGCAGGCAGGGCGACTTTTATATTTGTCCTGAACTTATCCCTCATCGCGACGCCCTGTGTTTTTGTCGCAGCTATAGTGGTGTCCGAAATAAAGGACAGGTTATCTCCGAACATAGCTCCTCCCACAACGGTACCCACACAGAACATAAGATCCATACCGCCGTTCTGTGCCACAACCACAGCAATGGGTACAAGAACGGATATGGTTCCCACACTGGTTCCCATTGCCATTGAAATAAGACAGGCAATTATAAACAGGCCCGGCAGAGCAAACTTTCCCGGAATGATATTAAGAAGCATATTGGCCGTACTTGATGCACCTCCGGCCTCTGATGCAATACCGCTGAAGGCTCCGGCAAGAATGAATATAAAAAGCATCGTGACTATATTATCGTCTCCGATTCCCTGAGCACAGATATGTATCTTTTCATCAAATCTTACTTTTCTGTTCTGGAAAAACGCAACGATCAAAGCTATTGAAAAAGCCAGAACAACGGATACAACATAAAATCCCATCTGACCCTCTGTCGGACTTATATATTCAAAAAAAAGTCCGTTCCCGAGATATACGATCAGAAAGATCAATATCGGGATCAGTGCTTTCGGATTAGCCTTCTTATAGCCGGTTTTGCTTTCATTATTTTTACTCATTTTTATCACTCCAATTTTTTTATCTCAATTAGGCAGACCTATAAGCCGGGTTCTGTAATAGGTGATAATCTATCTAGGACCGGCGTTGCCGCCGGCCTCAAGCGACCTACCTGAAAGCAGCTCGGGCAAAGCTATGGCTCTCTGTTTGGTCTTGCTTCGGATGGGGCTTGCAATGCCGTTTCTGTTACCAGAAACGCGGTAGTCTCTTACACTGCCATTTCACCCTTACCGGTTTCCCGGCGGTATATTTTCTGTTGCGCTTTCCCGTGGGTTACCCCAGCCGGCCGTTAGCCGGCATCCTGCCCTGTGAAGCCCGGACTTTCCTCACGTCATTTCTGACCCGTAATCACCCGGTCTGCCTAAATTGATCCGTAATTCATTTCAGACGTTAAATATACTGCCACCGACAAACTCACGAATAAGGGAGTTTTTGGGAAGCATCTCGGTATTAACGCCCAGGAAATACTGTAAGAACTTGAGCAGTCTTACTGCCTCAAGATACGAAGGATCACTCTCTTCTATACCAAAGAGCAGAGGCTCTGCAAAAATCTTAAGACAGGCCAGCTCATATATCAGAGAAGAATTGAACATGCTGTCCGCCGTCTCCTGGAACGGGAAGATATTCCTGTTTTCTCCCCTTCTTACCGAATCCCACATGTTCAGTGTACGGCTTGCTGAGGCTCCTCTTGTACGATAATCTCTTACCATACGTCTTAATAGTCTGACATCCGTTGTGGGTATCCTGTTATGATCATCGATATTAAGCACCGTAAGTGCACTCAGGTATATCTTATATTTGCTCTCTCTCGGCAGTGAATGTGTAAGAGCATCGTTAAGCCCGTGGATACCTTCCATCACAAGAATATCGCTTTCGTTCATCTTCATAAGACGTCCGTCCTCGCTCTTTCCCGTAATGAAATTGTATTTTGGCAGCATAACCTCTTCTCCGCGAAGGAGCCCTGTCATATCAGAATTTATCCTGTCAATGTTAAGTGCTTCCAGACATTCAAAATCCTTCTGCCCGTTTTCGTCCAGAGGAGTAAGATCCCTGTCAATAAAATAATCATCAAGCGCTATCGGATGAGGCTTCAAGCCTCTGGCCATCAGGTGAACGGAAAGCCTGTGAGAGAAGCTGGTCTTACCGGAGGAGGAGGGCCCCGCTATCATTACAAAACGGCTGCCACTCTTCTGAATAAGCGTTGCGATCTCTGCCATCGAGCTCTCCTGCAAAGCCTCCTGTAGCATTATGAGGTCGTTTACCTTACCGTCACAGATGATCTTATTAAGCTGGCCGACATTTTCTATTTCCAGCTTGCTTGCCCAGTTGTTTGTTGTATTGATACAGAAAAACAGATTTTTCAGATCAGTAAACTCCGGAACACATTCGGGATTCTTCCTCTCCGGGAGCTGCAGGATCACACCGTCCTCATACAAAAACAGATCGAAGTTATTTATATAGCCCGTTGAAGGAACCATAAAACCGTAAAAATAATCCGCAAAATCCTCAAGAAAATATATATTAACGTTAGAGCTTATCCTGTATTTAAAAAGCTCCGCCTTGTCTGTCATGTTTCTTTCACTGAACAGTTTAACTGCCATATCCTTGGGATACTTTTTCTTAACCAGGGCAATATCGGCCTTCACAAGCTCTTTCATTCTTTCCTTAAGCTGCCCTACCAGCTTCTTTGTAACCTTTATCCCTCTTATTTCACAGTAATAACCGGCTCCCAGAGAAAACTCAACCACAATATGTTCGCCGTTTTTACTTCCGACTATATCATCAAAAGCCTTTGCAAGAAGGAAACAGGCACTTCTTTTATAAGTCTTGTGTCCCTCGGAATCCGATAAGGTTCTGAAGCTTATCTCTCCGCCGGCAGTCAGCGGTTTAAAAAGCTCGATCAGTTTCCCGTTAAGCTTTCCGAGAACTATCTTCTGAGAATAATCCTTTTGAAAGTCCTCTGCGATCTTTGATATCGGTGTTCCCTTTTCATAGCTGCATTCAATTCCGTTGTGGATCAGCTTTAACATCTCAGCCATAATTTACGCATATCCGAAGGGCATTGTCTCTTCATAAGATACAACCGTGATCTCCGGAATTCTCCTTTCAATAAAATCTGTCATATAGGACACAAATAGTTTTTCTATTCCGTAATGACCTGCGTTTACAACACAGATCCCCTTTTCACCGGCATCTACACCGTTATGATATTTTATGTCTCCGCTGATATAAACATCAGCACCCAAAGCATATGCTTCATCTATAAATTCCGCTCCGGAACCAGGTGTAAGTGCCACCTTTCTTACCGGCCTGTCCTTATCTCCAAAGTAGCTTACTCTTTCGAGCGAAAACCTTTCTTTGGCATATGAAATAAATCCGGAAAGGGTCATCTCGCCTTCAAGCTCTCCCAGAACTCCGAACCCCAACGCACCCTCCGGTGTCTCGATCACATCCCCGTAGGGAACGGTGTTTATAAGCCCCAGCATTTTTGAGGCCTCCTTTACCATTACCGCTCTGTCGAAATTAGTGTGTGCCGCGTAATAATTAATGCCGCTTTCGCAGAGCTTCAATATTCTTTTACCTACAAAATCCCCGTCATTTACGGCCTTTATCCCGCCGAAAATAAGCGGATGATGAGACAGTATCAGATCAGCACCAATAGCCTGTGCTTTGTCTATACAGTCACTCAGTACGTCCACACAGACAAGAACCTTATTTATCTCCTTTTCATAGCTGCCCGCAAGGAGTCCGGGATTATCCCACCCCTCCGCATATGCTGTCGGAGCTAGCTCTTCTAAGCATTTTTCAATTTCTTTAAATTTCATAGGCCGATCCTGCCCTCTTTATCATATCTCTCTTACGGATCAGTTCTTCATAACGCTCCGCCGGTAAAGCCTCCTTACCCGCAAGAATACTGTTGGTTTCTTTCAGCTCTTTTCCCAAAAGCAGGGAAATATTCTCATTTCCCTTAATGAATGAAACCCTTCCGTAACACAACTCAAAATCCTTATATTGCTTCTCTTCTTTTCCTTTGATCACATCCAGAATATAATAAAACTTCCCTTCTTCAAAGATCAGTTTTTCGTCCTTAACCGTAAAAGCGTTATCAAATAGAAACTGTCTGAAAAAAGCAAGCTCGGATTGCGGCCCCAGAATCAGGCTGTCAATTTGCTCCAGGACGGCTGAAGGCGCATTGGAAATGATCCTTTGGATTAGCCCGCCGCCCATTCCCAAGATCACTGCTGTATCAGCCTTTCCTTCAGGCATCTTTTCAAAACCGTCGGATAAAACAAATTCAGTTTTATCCGACAGTCCATATTCAGCAATATTCTTTTCTGCTCTTTTAAGAGGGCCCTCATTTATATCAAGGCAATAGCAAAACTCTGCAAGCCCCTTCTGCAATGCATACACCGACAGATAAGCATGGTCACAGCCTATATCCGCTATCACACTTCCGGGATTTATAAGCTCTGCTGCTGTTTTCAGCCTTTCAGACAGCCTGATCAATCCAGATAATCCTTTAGCTTTCTGGAACGGCTGGGATGACGAAGCTTTCTTAAAGCCTTTGCTTCTATCTGCCTTATACGCTCTCTTGTAACAGAGAACTCCTTACCTACTTCTTCAAGCGTTCTCGCCCTTCCGTCCTCTAAGCCGAACCTCAGACAGAGAACCTTCTGCTCTCTTTCCGTAAGCGTCTCAAGCACTTCCTTAAGCTGATCCTGAAGAAGGGTAAATGCTGCTGCATCTGCAGGTACCGGAACCTGCTCATCCTGTATGAAGTCTCCAAGATGACTGTCCTCCTCTTCTCCAATGGGAGTTTCAAGTGATACAGGCTCCTGGGAAATCTTTAATATCTCTCTTACCCTGTCTACAGGAAGACTCATCTCCTTTGCTATCTCTTCCGGGGTTGGCTCCCGGCCAAGCTCCTGAAGAAGCTGTCTGGAAACACGAACCAGTTTGTTTATTGTCTCAACCATATGTACGGGTATTCTGATCGTTCTTGCCTGATCTGCAATAGCTCTGGTAATGGCCTGTCTTATCCACCAGGTAGCATAGGTTGAGAACTTATAACCTTTTCTGTAATCAAACTTCTCAACTGCTTTGATAAGTCCGAGATTACCCTCCTGGATAAGATCCAGAAACAGCATTCCCCTTCCTACATAACGCTTTGCAATACTTACCACAAGACGAAGATTTGCCTCTGCAAGCTTTTTCTTTGCCTCCTCGTCACCTTCCTCCATTTTCTTTGCAAGATCGATCTCTTCATCGGCTGAAAGAAGGGGCACCTTACCAATCTCTTTCAGATACATCCTTACCGGATCCTCGATGGAAACACTGTCGGGTATGGAGATATCGTAATTCTCCACATCAGCATCATCTTCATCGCTGAGATCTATATCCGCTTCATCGTCATCATCGTCATCATGCGCGATCTTTAAAAACTCAATATTGTTATGCTCAAGTGTCTCTACGATCTTGTCATAAAGATCATCATTAAGCTCGGTATCTGAAAAGAAATCATTTACCTCGCTGTCTTCAAGCACACCTTTTTTCTTTTTTCCAAGCTCTATTAGATCTTTAAGCTTCTGCTCGAATTTAGGATCGAGCTCATCCCCCTGCTGCTCTTCTCCGGAAGCCTGAACCTCGATTTCTTCTTCCTGTTTTTTTGCAGAACTCTTTGCCCTGCTCTTAGTCTTTTTCTCTATAGGCTCTTCAGTATCAGAAACCTTTTTGTCAGGATCCTTTTTAGCGGCAGCCTTCTTTACGGTTTCTTTTTTATCTGTTGTTTTCTTAGCGGTACTCTTCTTTTCCGCAGCCTTTGAAGCAGTCTTTGCAGTCTCCTTCTCTGTTTGCTTTTTCTTAGCTGCACCGCTGCTCTTTTTTGTCTCCTTTGCCTCTTCCTTTTCGGATGAAGCCTTTGCTTTGGCAGGGGTCTTCTTTTCTGCCTTCTTCGCTGCCGTTTCCTTCTTGGCTGCGGTTTTCTTTGTTGCTGTTTTCTTCTCTGAAACTTCTGCCTCGGCTGTCTCTTTCTTCTTAGCCATTCTTTACTCCTCTCTGCGGCTTACTGCCTTAAGTGATATTCTTATGCGCTTCAGCTCATCCATTGCCTTTTTGAAGGCCACATTGCGGGCGATGGGATCCCCGTCCGTCATTGTATCAAACTGATGTTTTTTGCTGTTGCTTAAGATTTTCACCACCAGGTCTGTTAGAGCCTTTTCTTTATCCTCATTTGAATCCAACTGAGGAACCTCGCCGTTGATTATGGCGGACACCTCCCGCTGATCATCGACCTCGGGAAATGAATTTAATATCGATGCAACAGACTTCCCGTTTTCGATAGCCTCATAAAGCATTCCCGCCACATTCTGTGACAATCCTTCCGTAAAATCCGAAGGCTTCAAATATTGCTTTACGCTTTCAAGTAATTCCGGGTCATCAACAAGCATCGTCAGCAGCATTCCCTCTGCTTCGGTTATGCCGCTATTTACCTTGTTATCCGCTCCTCTGTCTTTCGGAGCCTTTATGATCCTAACGGGCTCTTTCATCCCGCTGCCCTTCACCTTTTCAACCTCAACCTGATTCTTAAGGGCGTTTTGATCTATCATATATTTAGCAGCCATTGAGGCAATATGATTATTTCTCTCAAGCTCATTGGAAATTGATGCAAGGGCCTTACTCATTTCCAACTGGAATGCGGTCCGTTCATCCGGATCCGACATGTTGTATTTTTGTTCAAGCTTTGACATCTCAAACGAAAAACTGTTTTCCGCTTCATCGATCCTTTTCTGAAACTCTTCGACACCAAGATTTTTAATAAATTCATCAGGATCCTTATATGGTTCAAGATGAATGATCTTTGAATGGATACCGCAGTTCTTCAGAATCGGGATCGCACGTAATGCAGCTTTAACACCGGCTTCATCGGAATCGTAGGTAAGCCTTATCTCATCCGTGTATCTCCTTAAAAGCCTTCCCTGTTCATCGGTAAAAGCAGTTCCCAGCGAAGCTACAGCCTCCGTAAAACCGGCCTGATGCATGCTTATGACATCCATATAACCTTCACAGGCTATCATATATTTTTTTCCGCTTTTTTTTGCATAGTTCAGCCCGTAAAGATTGGCCCGTTTGTTAAAAACAACGGTTTCCGGGGAGTTAAGATACTTTGGCTCTCCATCTCCCAGCACCCGGCCTCCAAAGCCTATGACTTTATTATTGATATCCATGATGGGAAAAATAACCCTGTTCCACATCCTGTCACTCATACCGTATTTTTCGTCGACTCTGACGATACCGCTTTTCACAAGCTCATCATCGGTATATCCTTTATTTTTCAGTGCTTTCCATATCGGCTTCTTTCCTGCAAAGCCCAACCCGAATCGCCTTAATGTCTCATCGTTAAGCTTTCTTTTTCTAAAGTATTCCAGTCCGATCTTTCCCTCTTCGGACCTCAGGATTTGATAATATATTGTAGCAGCTTCTTTTAAAAGTGCCCTAATCCTTGTTTTCTCAGTTTGAGCTTTCTTTTGTTCTTCTGTAAGCTCCTTTTGCGGAAGACTTATTCCGACTCTGTCGGCCAAAAGCTTTACAGCCTCAGGAAAGCTCATATTCTCATATTTCATAACAAAGGTAATAACGTTCCCGCTTTCACCACAGCCAAAGCAGTGATACATCTGCCTTGACTCATTTACCGAAAAGGAAGGCGTCTTTTCTCCGTGAAAAGGACAGAGAGCAAAATAATTGCTTCCGGATTTCTTTTTCAGTGTGATATATTGACCTATCACACTCACTATATCATTTTTTGCTCTAACATCTTCTATTATCTCGTCAGGATAATACATAATTCTCCTCTATTTTATAAGCCAGGGGATCGGAATAAAAAGATCATTATATACGCCTATCGCATATCTGTCAGTCATTGATGAAATGAAATCGCAGGCTACGATCTCTTTCCTTTCTCCTTTGCTGATCAGCGCCTGATATTCATCCGGCATTTTGTCGGGACGGTTGAAAAAATAGGTATAAAGAGTCTCTACGAGATTTTCAGCCTTTCCCTCCTGTCCCTTTGCAACGGGATTTGTATATAAATTTTCAAACATCCATTTTCTCAAAGCTATTAAAGCCTTCTCCACAGGCTCGCTCATGATTATATCATTTTTTCCCTGACTGTTTATGATGATGTCGTGGATAAAGGAATCAAGCCTTTCAGACAGAGTCTTTCCTATGACTTCGGATATTTCGTCCGGTACGGCTTCATCCGAAAGTATCCCTGCTCTTATGGCATCATCCATATCGTGATGCATATAAGCTATCTTATCGGAAAATCGAACTATCTTACCTTCAAGTGTAGAAGGTGTGGAAGAAAAGCCATGGTTTCTGATGCCGTCCCTTACCTCATAGGTGAGATTCAGACCTCTGCCATCCCTTTCCAGTTTGCTGACAACGCGGACAGACTGCTCGGCGTGTACAAACCCGAAAGGACAAACCCGGTTTAATGCCCTTTCTCCCGCGTGCCCAAAGGGTGTATGCCCAAGATCGTGTCCTAAGGCAATGGCTTCAACAAGATCTTCATTCATGCTCAGAGCCTTGGCGATTGTCCTTGCATTTTGAGATACCTCAAGAGTATGCGTAAGACGTGTTCTGTAATGATCACCTTCGGGAGTCAGAAAAACCTGTGTCTTATCCTTGAGCCTTCTAAACGCCTTACTGTGAAGGATCCTGTCACGATCCCGCTGAAAGACAGGTCTTATATCACATTCCTTTTCGGGAATCTCCCTGCCCTTTGAATTCATCGACAGGGAAGCGAAAGGACTGTATATCTCCTTTTCTCTTTCTTCGATCGATTCTCTTATCGTCATTATATTTCCTCTAAAAGATATATCTGCCGTACAGTTTTATAAGCCAACCAACCGTAAGCACAAAGCCGCTCATTACCGGGATCACAACAAAAGGCCAGAGCAGAAGCTTTTCCGCCGCTATGATCCGTGCCTCGCCGCAACCTCTTCTGTATACCGCATAATCTGAAAGATTTATTATGAAAAACACAAGAAACGGATGGATAAAAAACAACGCCGATTCCTCCTGGCCACCGTACAAAGTCACAACCGATACGATTTCCAGAATTATGTAAACCGCAAAACAGATCAGTCTCTTATCGGGAAACCTTTTGGAAAAAATACCCAAAATAAGGGCCATGAGTATTCCCTCTCCAACAGCCCTGATCCAGTTAAAATCGACTAAAGTAATCTCCACGGCCTGATAACACTGATCCTTATATTTTTACTAACGTCTAATATTATCACAAAAATCGTTATATGTAAAAGAAACCTGTGGTTCAATCCGGTATTTCAGCTATCAATCCCTGCTTCGTCTGTATAGATATATGATATAGCTTAAATAACAGAATAATCCGAATATACTTATCCCCACTGCCAACCTTATATGCGGATATACCATCTGTATGATATGTTCTCCGGAATCCACAACAGTAAGATTATTCTTATTATATACGCCTTCGGAATCTTCAAATGCATCCTTCGGATATGAAATTGTCGTGTTTACCCCGTCTTTTGGAGATACTATCTTTAAGCTGTCAGGTCCGTATTCTATTTCAAGAGGCACAAGTTCACGCTTTGGCAGCTCCTCGGGATCTATGTGCATTACATCGTTCATCACTTTTTCCATGGATTCATCCAGTGTTACGTAGTAATAAAGCGGTATATTTAATCCAAGAAAGGTAATATTGTCGTTATAAACGGTTCCGTAAAAATCAATCTTCGCGCCCTCGTCAACCAGCGAGCCCTTTACTTTATCCAAACCGTTCATATAGTAGCAGTCCCAGTGGGCATAATTTAACGGAAACAGATCAACATTAAGAACTCCGTAATCGGTTGTTTCCAATTCAGGATAGCCGTTTTCAAAGCTGATTATATTTGCGGTCACCCCAAGAAATGTCTTGGTTCTCGAATTTTTGTTTTCGGGGATCTCGTCCGCCAGCACAACGATCCTCACTCCGCTGTCACTGAGCTTCTTCACAAGCTCTTCAGCATCAGTCAGACTGTCATAGGTAAACCCGCTTAAATATACGATCTCATATGCCGAGAGTTCTTCAAATGTATAGTGATTAAGGTTTGGATCGGATGTTTCCTCTACATTGGGATAAGCCAAAGAAATACTGTATGCACTGTTTCCTATTCCTATTCCCTTATACTTGGATTTAACGCCGAATCTTCCTTTTGTTCCTATGTGATACAATAGCCAGTCATCGTTCTTATCGGCAAGCTTATAACCCAGTCTTTCTGCCGCCCCCTTAAAACTGGTCAGTGCAATCTTATTGTCTATCAGATATCCTTTTTTTATCAGAACACTGTCACAGCCCATATCCAGACATCTGTCAAACAGATAAGGATAATAACCGTCCTGAAGTGCCATATCCAGATTCATAACATTTCTGCGCGTTATGGCTGCATCCCAGTATCCGCCATGACTGCATTCAAGATCCCCTTCAAAGTCGGTAACAAGAAAAGACCCCTTTGATCCAAGATCACCCATATCAAGCAGAGCTATCCTCTGTTTACTGATCTCCTTGGCTTCACCTATAAGCGTATCGGATGCATCCTTCTCAAGCCGCTCGCTTGGCATTGTTTTATCCTGATACCCGCTTATTACGGACAACGAAGGGATAATATCCACTATCAGCAATGCTATCACAAGTATCTGGATCCATTTTTTCAGCGTTCTCCATCTCATAAAGCTTAAAAAACAGAATCCGAGAGCGATCGAAAAATATTTGATCATCAAAAGGTATTCTGAACCGGGAATGATAACCATAAGCGGCTTCATCATTTTTGAAGAAAGGAAAAAAAGAATAAACGATACCACAAAGCCCGGAACCGAATGCACTCCCGCACAGAGCATTCCGAAAATGATAAGCAATAAGACCGCCAGCCCAAAATAAAACACCTCATTGTTCCTGACTATCCTTAAAGGCGGAAAAACCGAAATAAAAAGGCTTTGGAAGTATTTATCGAAATTGCCGACAGTTAATGTTGAATCTCCGAGAAAATAAGGTACAAACCATATAGCAGATATCATATAGGATATAAGGATCCCTCCAAAAAGCCTGTATAAAAGCCTGAACCTGTGATTTATAAGGTAATGCACAAACCAGAAGAGAGCCGTTGCAATAAGAAGCATTACCGTATATTCCATATCAGTAAGGATCAGAACGGTGAGAGTGGGAATAAATCTTACCATATATCTCCATTTTCCCGTTTCAAGATATCTGTACATAAAATAAAGATAAAGAGGCATTATAAACACGAAAAGTGTTCCCGAAAGATTCCCCTCAATAAAAAGCATATAGAGATTATTTGGCATAAAAAACATAAGCATGCCAATAACATACCCTAATATGGGCCTGTCCATTCCCAGCCCTATGCGAAGCCATACTACGGCCCCAAGAATAAAAAGCATAAGAATATATACAAGATATCCACCGAAGGCATTCCCCATATTTATAAACATGAAAAACGCAAAGAGAACAGACGGTATAGGTGAAGCATACCTGAAAAGCTCCGTACCGTTATACCACTTTGTATCAAGGATAGGATAAGGTACGCTATTCATCCAGCTATCATACATTTCCATTCCTTTATGAATATGGAAATATACATTGTCACCCGAGGGAAACTTACCATTGTCTATCAGAACACCGCTTAGGATAAATGCGATCAAAACCGTGGTGATAACCGTAGCTACAGGCACGATAAGGTCCAATATGAAAATTAAAGCTGCTTGTTTTCTTGTCATTCCCCTATCCCGTTTTTGATTATCCTGTTTATCATATCATCCATTGATGCATTTATATTTGGATCAATACCAACGATCTTTTTTATGGAAGCCTGATCATCTGCTTGTGCATCCACGTGTGTAACCAGCTTATTCTCAGCCTCCCTGTTAGCGCGGACAAGGTTTTCTCCGGCAGTACGAACCTTTTCATCTTCAAAGGTGTAAATATAACTTCTGGTGGGTGTTTCGCTTCCTTCAACCCTTATTACCAAACCGCCCAGATTCCTTATTATCTTATATATCTCAGGCGCAAAATAATCCAACA
>JAILOD010000032.1 GCA_024691015.1 Lachnospiraceae bacterium | reverse complement strand
CATTCTGATTTACAAACAATGTATACCACACGTCATGGCCGTCATGTATCGGATCGATTATCTTATTAAGACCTTCATATGTGTAATATCTATGGCTCTTTTCCGATACCAGGAAAGCCGAATCATATTCCAGTCCGTTTTTTATACTGCTGAGATAATCCTTCATAACATCAATTGCTTCCTGTTCGGTCCGCTTGCCCTCATTATTAAGAAAATCAACCATAAATCCGTTACAGGCCATTGTTTCCGCAACTATTATCGGTTCGTTAAGACTGCTGGCTATTGAATCATATATTCTATAGGTCAGCATTGTATCAATTTCCTTGGTGTTTTCTCTGGCGAACATTGCCATTGATGCGATGGATACGAAGATAGCAAAAATAAAGCTTACGATTACAGCTACATAGATCGTAAACATGCTTTTATCTTTATTTTTTCTGTTCTCGCTTTTATTATTGTCTGCCATCAGCTACCCCAATGTTTTTAGTCAAGACCCGTTTGCGAGTCTTTCGCGCTTCGCGCCGGCTCCGGTCTTTTTGCAGACTTATTGCCCAGCAGAAACCTTTAATATCATAAACTGATTATACTCGAAATATTTCGGCTTGTCCTCTATTTGTATGATAAATTAATTTTTAATTTATTCACTTACACCTATATTCGAAAAAAACACGGCGCAAGTTTTCGCGCCGTGTCTAAAATGAACAATCCGTATCAAAGAAGACTCTTGATGCAATCCTCAACCTTCTTCATATCAGCAGTGGGCTCAAAACGTGCTACAACGTTTCCGTCCCTGTCGATAACAAACTTGGTAAAATTCCACTTTATATCGGATTTTTTTGCCCAGTCGGGATCAGCTTCTGCGAACATCTTCTCCAGAAGAGCTTTATATTCATGCTCTTCAAAGCCTTCAAAGCCCTTCTCGGACTTAAGATAGGTGTAAAGCGGGAGCTCGTTTGCCCCGTTAACATCTGACTTCTTCATCTGAGGGAAGGTTGTATTGTAGTGGATGGTACAGAATTCATGGATCTCTTCATCAGATCCCGGAGCCTGTCCGCCAAACTGGTTACAGGGAATATCCAGAACCTCAAGTCCTTTGTCGTGATAATCCTTGTAAAGCTGCTCAATCGGTGCATACTGAGGTGTGAAGCCGCAGCCTGTTGCGGTATTTACAACCAGCATAACCTTTCCCTTGTAATCAGAAAGCTTTAACGTTTCGCCTGTTCCCGTAGTTACTTCATAATCGTAGATCATTTTAATCCTCCTTAAGATAAATGTATGTTGACTTCCGTAATATCTGATCCGGAAGTATGTTACCTGAATTTATGCCTTATTGAATTTCTCTTTGCCCTGCTTACATCCCGGGCATTTCCAGTCATCCGGAAGCTCCTCAAAGGCTACCCCGTCAACTTCAGCCGTATTTATATTGTGTAATTTTATATTGTATAAAACCTAATTGATATATTACACATTTCGACCAAATAAATCAAGCATTATTATGTTTGATAATAAAAAATTAATAATTATTATATCAGGATTCTTCTAAAGCATTTAATATCTCCAGAATACCGTTGTAATCAAAAACCCCAGCTCTTTCGCGCAGTTTGCTTATCTTATCCTTTTCTCCGGCGGGGATCTCATAACCGTCAAGCTCTTTAAACACTTCCTCTATCATATCACAGTCCATATCGGAAGCCGCATCCTTAAGACTTTCATATGCGCCCTCCATGATATAGTCCTCGGCCATGGGTTTTACCGGTTTATCCTCATCATCTGCATTATCGTCGCTTATAATACCTGCCAGGAGTGATTCATATTTACGATAATCATCCATAAACGAAGTCTGGTTTTCCCTTATATAATTTATATTTCCTTCTTTACCCGCATTTTCAAGAAGCTGGGCTCTATCGGCAAGGCTTAGAGCCCCGATAAGACGTGCCGAGCTCTTGAGGGCATGTACCTTTACGGTATAATTGTCCCAGTCACCTTCCTTATAGAAACCGTCGATCTCCCCGGCCTTTATCTGTATCGAATCGTGGAAGATCTTCAATACCGTCCTGAAGGCCTCTTCGGATCCGCTGTTTTTAACGCCCGCTGCCCCGTCGATAAACTCAGGCTTCTCATACCATTTAAGCTCTTTTTCCTGAGAGCTTTCTTCCTCATCCGAAATCAATAAACTCTGATCTCCATCATTAACGGTTTCTTCTTCATTATTTTCGTTATTTTCGATATTTTCATTTTTTTCATAGTGTTTGTCATTTTCATCTATATCCGATCCTATCCCCTCCTCATCGAAAAAGGTTCCGATGTTATAGTTTTTGTTTCCTTTAAGCAGATAGCTTATCGCAAAGCTTCCCGAACCGCAGTTTGTGGAAATGACTGCCGACATCTGGTTAAATATTATCCTCTCAAAGCCGGCCACCTTGCTTATTTCTTCTTTTATCCATAAAAGCGTATCAACGGGTATATCTGAATAGGTTATAAACAACACCTCTTTATCGGGTATAATATCAAAGGGTATTACCGACCTGATAAACTGCTTATATGCCGCCCTGTCATTTCCGATCCATATTCCGGAAAGGTTGGCCCTGTTATTCCTGATCCTTATTCCGAGATGAAGATTCAGCGTCTTTATAAGGCCATGTATCTTTTTAAGATAAGACGGACCTTTATAATAAGACAGATTTTTGTTTTCTTCTTTTTTTCTCCTGGCGGGATCAAAATACTGATCCCGTCTTCTGGCCATAAAATCTATATTGTCTATATAGAAATTACAACTTATACGATCCTTCACAGCATCAAGCTCTTCAATTATCTCTTCCACCGAATATCCCTGTCCGACAAGTTTTCCGGCGATCAGGATAAGCAGTCCCGTTGCACTGGTAACACGTTCGGAATTAAAAACGGTAACATTATCAAAGGCTCTTGCGGCTTCTTCCGCCATCGTATAATCCCGGCTGAGCCCCGGAGAGATCGCAATATGTATAATATGATCCGCATTCCTTAAATGCTGTGAAAAGAATGCAGTATACGCATCAACACCTGCAGAAGAAGTCACGACATTACCGCCTTTATGGATATAGCGGTTAA
>JAILOD010000332.1 GCA_024691015.1 Lachnospiraceae bacterium | reverse complement strand
GGATATATGAAAGGGATAAATGATTTTTGCAACAGTTACGGGGCCGGGTTCTTATATATAATGGTTCCAAGTAAGGAGACAATTTATCCCGAATACTATGCAAATGGTTATGAGGTTTCTGATCAGGAAAGCAGAGCTGAAAAAATACATGACGCTTTAACAGAAAATGGTGTTAAGCATATATATCTTAAGGAAATTTTTGATACTATCAAGACGGAAGAAAGACTATATAATAAGTATTATGATGTAGGACACTGGAATTCAAACGGCATATATCATTGTATGGAAGAATTGTCTGCAATACTGAGCAGGGATTATCCCGAAATAAGGAAAATCAATCTGAATGATTTCGAATTAACCGGGATGAAACAGGAGTATCTGCCGTTGTCGCTTCAGCGTAAAGAAGAGATAGTTCCGGTTTATACTCCGAAGATTAATAATCTCAAGGGTGATGGAATGAGTTTTTTTGAAAAAGAGCTGGTTTGCAGAAATGGAGATAGTAAATACCGGTTCCATGCAAAGAGAGAAGACAAAGGGAAATTACCCAAAATATTGGTTTTCAACGATTCCTTTTTTGAAGAAAGTGATGCTGAAAAGTACTTTTTGAATCAATATTCGGAGCTTACAATGGTCCATATTATGAATATTGCAGATGTTGAATATTATGTATCAAGTCTCAAACCAGATATCGTCATTTTTGAAGGATGTGAAAGATCATATGAATCGGAAGGAGTATACGATCTTAAGCATTTGAAGAGAAAATGTTTTATTAAGGATGTTAATGAGGATGAGTTTGAGATCAGGCAGATTAAAACAGGACTGACTATATCAGAAGGAATATCAGAAGACGGAAATAAAACCGAATTCATTAAAGTGTCAGGACATGTGGAAAACATGCCTGACCCGGATATGCTTATGACAAGTATCAATGGGAGGACATATTATGCTTACACAAACAGGGATTATTATGATGGAAAATTTGTTTTTTCGATAAATAGGGAAGAGACTGATTTGTCAGACTATGATGGAGAATTGATAATAAACTGTGTGTATGAAAAGTAAAGTATATGATAAGTAAGATAGGAGATTTGATCAGTCAAAAAAGCATATTCAGACTTATATCCGCAGCATTATTTGTCGCGACAGCACTCCTACTGTTTTGGAAAATACCATATGGGTGGGGAGGATATGATGAAGCATTTTACATTTCACTTCCATATCGATTTATAATAAGTGGTGATGCCTATGTGGCAGATGAATGGAATCTGGCTCAGTTTAGTTCCTTTATTCTGATACTGCCTGTAAAGCTCTTCAGTATTTTCAGACCGAATATGGAAGGTGTAATTCTGTTTTTCAGGGTATTATACAGTGTTGTACATATCCTGGTTTCTTTTATTATTCTGATGTTACTGAGAAAAGAGGGTGTAGCAGGGGTGTTTGCTACATTGATATATATGTTATTCATACCCTTTAATATAATTAATTTTTCCTATGATGCAGTAGGTTTGTCATGTATCACACTGTGCGTTCTATTGATATTTTCACATAACAGACCGGGCAGGCTTATCACTGTAACAGTTGGGATCCTTTTTGCTCTTGCGGTTTTGTGTAACCCGTATTTGGTGGTTCTGTTTGCGGTATATACTGTATCGGCACTTGTTTTGTTCGTGAAAAAGAAGCAGGACGGTATTTTGTGCATGGGAAATTACCTGTCTGTTTTATCCGGAATTGCTGTTCCTGCCGTATTAATGATAGCTTTTGTTTTGACAAGGACAGATATTTCTTTGGTAATCCAAAACCTTCCATGTATGTTTAATGATCCGACTCACGGAAATACGGATATCCTGATAAAGATAACAGAAACGCTGGCAGAGTTGAAACGGATTTATTTTCCGTATCTTATAGTATGGATTTTGCTGACAATTATTCAGCTTGCGGATAAAAACAGGAGCAGAAGATCAGTAGCATATATTTTTATTGCTGTACTCGTTTTTGCATTGGGAATAGAGGCGTTTGTATTTAACGTCAGGGTTAATTGTTTCATGCTTCCATTTGCCTTTTTCGGTTTGAATATTTATATACAGTCCGGGATAAACAACCGTCGGGTATTGGCTTTGTGGTTTTCAGGCCTGATATATGGTATATTTATGTGGGCGGTATCCGATCAGAAGATGTATATCATTTCCATGGCGGTTGTATTATCTGATATGGCATCAGTTCTTTTCATCCGGGATTTATACAGGAATAATAAAAATAATTTTGTAAGGGTTTTTGTTATACTGGCAGTAGTGGCACAATTGGGTATGCAGGTTGTAGGTTTTTCTAGAGCCACACATTGGGAATCAGTAAGAGTAGAAGATCTCAATGCTATGTATGACAGGGGACCTTTAAAGGGTCTCAGGACGACAAAAGATAAGGTTGATGAGTATAATCTGAGGATAGAGGATATTTCAGGATGCAGGGAAGAAAAAGATGGAAGGATAGCCTTCATGACTTTAAGTACATGGGAGTATCTGTATGCGGGAAGACCTTATGGAAGTTTTTCGTCCTGGTTGGGATATACGGATGATTTTACAACGGATAAATTTATAGAGTGGTGCAGAATGCATCCGGATAAAACCCCGGAAGAGATATATTTCCCGAAAAATGGAGCTGAAAACTGGAATAGAGAAAATATAGAGAAAATATCAGATTATTTTGATTACGATATGGAAGAAAGCAAAATGGGAATAACATTAATATCGGCCGATACAGGTGAAAAAAGATGACAGTGGCTTTGTGCTTGATCGCATGGAACGAAATAGAGGGGTGTAAACATGATATCCCTTTGATAGACCGAAGCAGATTTGATCAGATCCTATGTATTGACGGTGGCAGTACAGATGGTACTGTGGAATATCTGGAGAGTCAGGGAATAAAAGTATACGCTCAAACTGCAAAGGGGCTTAATCAGGCATGTAAAGACGGGGTTGATAAGTGTACTTGTGATGCAATTGTTTTTTTTCACCCAAAGGCCACAGTGCCGGTGGAAGACACATACAAATTCAAGGCATTTTTTGAAGAGGGCTACAAACTTGTGGTCGCCAGCAGAATGATGAAGGGATCGGTGAATGAGGAGGATTCCAGGCTGCTAAAGCCCAGGAAGTGGTTTGTTCTCGGGCTCGGCCTTATAGCAAAAGTATTTTTCAGAAAAGAGGGAAATACAATATGGGATACGCTTCACGGATTCAGAGGCGTTAATGTAAATGCATTTAAAAAAATGGGGATTTCGGACAGGAGTCCATCGGTAGATATAGAACTTGTCTGCAGATCTTATAAGTTTAAAATGAAACGGATAGAATTTCCGACAAGGGAAATCCCCAGGACATCGGGAGATACTCATTTTAAAGCTTTTTCTACGGGCTTAAAATTGTTGTCATACCTTAGATGGGAAATGTTTGAAAGAAAAGAGGAAGAATGAAGGTTTTGTCTGAAGCACCAAAAAGAAGAATAATAGATATAATCTTTTTTTTAGCTCAGATTGTAACAGGATGTGTATTACTTGCGGTTATGGGTTTATATGACAGTATCACGATTTC
>JAILOD010000264.1 GCA_024691015.1 Lachnospiraceae bacterium | reverse complement strand
AAATTATTAAAAGATGGTAAGGAAATAGACACAAAACAATATCAGGACATCTTAATGAAAAACGGGTGGGATGAGGATGATGCAGAAACGTTAGCTGATATATACAATAAAACCATATATGGGGATGTTCCATTATTTGGTCGGAATAAGTTAGAACAGTTTTGGGAAAATAATAATTTAGAAGAGAAATTCTATAACAAATTTTATGATGTATTCAACAATTTGATGAATACTAATATTATAGAAAATACGGAAGTAAAAAAACAATCTATGATCACTTTGTATCAAACACTGTTATCTTTAGGTGATCATTGTGATAAGAACCTTTTCGAAAATCGTTATTATGGTCAAATGCTGGGAAGTACTGATAAAAATGCAATACAATATATATGTAAAAGAAATAAATTTGAATTACCAAAGAAAACAAATTTAAATAATTTATCTGAGAAAATTCAATCCAAAAAGAAGAATGATAATATTTATGATAAGATTGATTCGTTATTTGATAACACTATAGATCAAAATTTATCAAATAATGAACCGGTAAATACAAATGATACAGCAAAAACAAATATAGAAAATTTGCAAGCGGAAATCAAAAAGTTACCCAAGGTTTTAAAGATCTTAGATGAATCTAAATTAAAAAATAAAATTATAGATATCCTTTCATACCGAATAGCTGTAAACTCTATTATCGGTAAGGGCAGTTCTCTTGAAAAAAAAGCAGATAGTGTTGATAAAGGGGCGACAAGATTAGATTTAAATAATTGTACAGAATTATCAAGATGGTTAGATAATGAGAATAATATTCCCAATCTCCGTAAATGGGCTCTTGAAGGACATGGCGGGAGGATCGAAAAGGAATTCACGAAACATCTTTGTACGCTTCCCAAACTACCAAAAGATATACCTCAACGTTTTATGCCTACTGCCAAGCAAAGGATCGAAGGGCTGCAGAAGCAAATGAAAGCTGCGATCAAAGAAAATAATAAAGACCTTCAAAAGACATTGTTGAAAGAAATGTATGCGACACGTTTAAATGTAAATGCAAAACGCGGTGGAGAAAACCTTGATAAAAAAATGAATATAGATACGTATGGGAAGTCTTTAAAAATTGTGGAAAATGGTAAGACTACAATGCGTAATAATCAAAAATTTAATATGGGTAAAGCTATAGATAATATCGTTGATAAAGCCTTTAATAATGATCGTGAATGTAAGGATATACTCGCCAAAGCCACCAGAGGGCATGGCGGCAATATGTTTTTCAGGATTGCCGAGCATGAAGTTAAATCAAAACAGCATGCTCAACAAGGTCCGGTACTTTGATCAACATAAAGGAGGAAATTAAGAAATCAAATAATGATTTAACTTGACTACAGGAGGTTTTTTTGTTATTATGCTTGGGTATGCCGCATGTAAAGGCTTAAGTGCGTTTAAAACGCCGCCAAAAGCAGCGAGTAATTATCAGGAGGTGTGTTATGTACGCAATCATTGCAACCGGTGGAAAGCAGTACAAGGTTTCTGAAGGCGATGTTATCTATATCGAGAAGATCGACGGCGAAGCTGAAACTGCAGTAACATTTGACCAGGTTCTTGCAATCGGTGGTGACAGTCTCAAGGTATTGGACGATGTCAAGAGCGCAACTGTTTCAGGAAAGATCCTCGAGCAGGGTAAAGGCAAGAAAGTCATCGTTTACAAGTATAAGCCCAAGACAGGTTATCACAAGAAGAACGGTCACAGACAAGCATACACTAAAGTTCAGATTGAAAAGATTAATGCTTGATCATATCATTTAATTATGTTTTAAAGAAGGAGGGAACAGTAATGTTAAAGCTTAACCTTCAGTTCTTTGCTCATAAGAAGGGTGTTGGTTCTACAAAGAACGGCCGTGACAGTGAAGCAAAGAGACTTGGTGCAAAAAGAGCCGACGGACAGTTCGTTAAAGCCGGCAATATACTTTACAGACAGCGTGGAACTCATATTCATCCCGGAAACAACGTAGGTATCGGCGGAGATGATACACTTTATGCTAAGATTGACGGGGTTGTACGTTTCGAGCGTTACGGAAAATTCCGCAAGAAGGCCAGTGTTTATGCTGTAGAAGAAGCAGCTGAATAATACTTGAGACTCATCATAAGGGTTCCGGTTCAACCGGAGCCCTTTTTACACTTAATTTTTACATTTAATCATTCAATTAGGAAAAATTTATGTTTGCAGACAGAGCCAGAATAATAATAAGATCAGGAAACGGCGGAGACGGTCACGTGTCCTTCCGCAGAGAAAAATATGTGCCGAACGGCGGTCCGGATGGCGGAGACGGCGGAAAGGGCGGAGATGTCATCTTCAAGGTGGACAGCGGTGTCAATACCTTAAGTGAATTCCGCCACAAGCACAAATACGCCGCAACAAACGGCGAAGAAGGCGGGAAGAAGCGCTGCCACGGAAAGGACGGAAAGGATGTCATCCTTAAGGTGCCGGAAGGAACCGTTGTAAAAGAGGTATCTACCGGCAAGGTTTTAATAGACATGTCTGGGGATAATAGAGAGGTCACCGTTTTAAAGGGCGGAAGAGGCGGAAACGGCAATATGCATTACGCCACCTCAACCATGCAGGCACCAAAATATGCCCAGCCCGGCGTGGAAGGCATAGAACTCGAAGTGTTTCTGGAGCTGAAGACCATTGCGGATGTGGGGCTTGTAGGCTTTCCGAATGTCGGGAAATCCACACTTATATCCCGTGTCACAAACGCAAAGCCCGAGATCGCGGATTACCCGTTCACAACCCTTTCACCGCATCTGGGCGTAGTGGACTTAAGTGACGGCGGAGGCTTCGTTATAGCCGATATTCCCGGTCTTATAGAAGGCGCCAGCGAAGGCGTAGGTTTGGGTCACGAGTTTTTACGCCATATAGAGCGTACAAAGGCTCTTATCCATATAGTTGATGCAGCCGGCGTTGAAGGCCGCGATCCGGTGGATGATATATACAAGATCAACACTGAGCTCGAAAAATACGGGGCGGATATAATGAAAAAGCCCCAGGTCATCGCTGCAAACAAAACCGATGTAATGCAGAATAAAGAGGGTGAAACCGATAATCTCACCCGGATAAAAAATGAATTCGAGCCCAAAGGCTATAAGATATTTCCTATATCCGCGGTAACGGGACAGGGCGTAAAGGAGCTTATCTACTACGTGAACGGTCTTGTAAAAGAGGCTCCCGAAACCGTTAAATACGAGCAGGAATACTTCCCGGAGGAGTACATCAGCGAAACTCTTCCATATACCGTGACCTACGATCCAAAGGCTCACATGTATGTGGTTGAAGGCCCAAGGATCGATAAGATGTTAGGCTATACGAACCTGGAATCCGAAAAGGGCTTCATGTTCTTCCAGAAATTCTTAAAGGACATCGGCGCCATAGACCAGTTGAAAGAACAGGGCATTAACGAAGGCGATACCGTAAAGATCTACGGATATCAGTTTGAATATTACGATTAAACTCTAAGGGAGAGAAAATGGCATTACAATTAACAACCAAGCAGAGAGCATATTTAAGAAGTCTTGCCGTAAAGGAGGAAGCAATCTTCCAGATAGGCAAGGAAAAGATCACGCCTGAGCTCATCACCGCCATAAGGGAAGCCCTTGATAAAAGAGAGCTGATAAAGCTTTCCGTGTTAAAGAACAACGACGATGATATAAGACAGACTGCCGAAACCATTGCCGAGAGAACGCATTCCGTCCTGGTTCAGATAATGGGACGGAAGATCACTCTCTATAAAATGGCAAAGAAGCCGAAGATAAAGCTGCCCAGGAAAAACAAGGACGGCGGAAAGACTGTTTCATCATGAAGCTGGGGATACTTGGAGGCACATTTAATCCCATTCATATGGGCCACCTTATCTTATGTGAGGAGGCCTATCATCAGTTTGGCCTCGACAAGGTAATATTTATCCCGTCGGGCTATTCTTATTTAAAGGACCAGAGTGAGATACTTCCGGCCGAAACCAGATATAAAATGGTTGAAAAGGCGATTGGGGGAAATTCACATCTTGATATCAGCGATATGGATATTGTCCGGTCCGGTCCCACACATACCATCGACACCTTAAACGAACTTCATGAGAAATATCCCGATGCCGAACTGTATTTTATAGTCGGTGCGGATACGCTTCTTTTTATGCATAAATGGGTGGACAGTGACAGGATATTTAAAAGCTGTGTAATCCTGGCGTCGGTCAGAGGCGGGGACGACAGGGAGAAAATTGAATCTGCAGCGGATAATTTAAAACGTGAATATATGGCAGACATAAGGCTCATTGATGGCGCCCGTATCGACATTTCATCGACTTCACTTCGAGAGTCATTTAAAGAGGGGACGGCAAACAGATATATGCTTCCCGAAAAAGTTTATAATTTTATAATTGAAAACAGGCTTTATTAAGTATAGAATACGTGTGTTTGACTTTTTGTCATTTTGAAGGGGATTTTTTGGGGAATGAAATTGGAGAATTGAATTACATGGAAGAAAAAACCGAAAAGATCAAAAAGAAAGTAAAGAAAG
>JAILOD010000262.1 GCA_024691015.1 Lachnospiraceae bacterium | reverse complement strand
TTCATGCGCCCAAACGATATCAGCAAAACGTTCCTGTATTGCCCCAAGCTCAAAGTCTTTCATAATGACTCCTCTCTGCTTGTTTATTCGGATAAACAGCATCTTTAGTTTACTCGAATAAACAGCTCTTGTCAAGCCCTAATAAAATAATAACGGGAGCGTGCCACGCCCCCGTTACTGTCAATAAGGAACTGCTTATTCCAGTTCCGGCCCCCTTTGTTTTTTCGGCATGATCTGTTTCCTCGGCTGCTCGGATGTTTCTCTCTTTAGCTCTGCCAGTTTTTCAAGAACACTCTCGCGTGTCTTTTTTTCAACAGCTTCACGCTTATGTTCATCCCACCATTCCCTGAACTTTTTCCATGCCCCGGATACAAGCCGACCGAGTGCGGTCTTCGGATTTTCGAGGAAGGCGTATCTCATAAATTCTTTCTGCGCTTCATTTTCGACCATATCATTGACTTTTTCATCAACCTTCTTGTTCAGGTCTTCCAGAGTATCTTCCATGGCGGAGACCTCAGCCGATGCCCCGGCGAGATATTCATCCATCGCATCGATCGTTTCATCTGGAATATATGGACAGACACGATAAAGGAATGGATTACATAGGACTTCATCCTCTGAATGATCCGGAAAACCCGATGAGTGACAAAGAAAAGAAGATGCATACACAGAAAGCAAAAGAATTATTCTCGGAAAACAAGACCAATACAAAGGCAAAAAACTGATTTCCATATTACCAATCATATTACCATTCACTCAGAAAACCATAGTAAAAACGGCTATGGTTTTCGTTTTTTTGTCCTGATCGTTACTGAAAAAGGCTTAAGAAAAAAGCAGGAAAGACATCCTGAAAAGCCCGATAAACACTGAGTTTGAACGAAAAAAAGGAACTGTTTTCACAGTTCCTTCAGCAGGGCTACAAGGATTCGAACCTTGAAAATGACGGAGTCAGAGTCCGAGGGTAAAAACGCTTGTAGCCATTGAATTTACCGCATGTGCAAGTTTATACAATAGGATTATTACCTATCATTTTATCTATCCGCAAAAGGTCACCCCGCCGATTTCTTTCTTGTAATCCAATCCTGATACTTAACAAAATGAGTCTGTTTTTTAATTCCCCAAAGATACTGTCAGACCTCGTCCCAAACACCAGCACGACTCCAATGACCGTCCGCTTGTTTTTGCTTCTCATATGTCTTCCTCACTCCATGATCCTGAGTATCAATTCCGGGACCTGATAGGGAATATCGTTATGTTGCGAGTACGTCCCGTAGGGAATATATCCACAGTCAGGCACAGGATCTACCTGAAAGACATTGTCACCAACTCTGGCGACGTGCGAAAGATATATGGGATAATCCTCGTTTTCAAAATGGAAAAGGATATAAACCGTATGATATTTATGGTCAGGTTTTTGATCCGACAGCGTATATTTTTTATCGGTGAAAACAAGATCGTACAGGCTTTTCAATGCATCCGGAGTATCTTTTGTCGCTGTATATCTTCTGCCTTTCGAATAACCCACGCCCCTTTCATCAGGATAGGGCGAATCCCAGTTAAACCTCACATCCGCGCTGACCAGTTTCTCAAAAGTACGTTCCGTATTTGCCGAAGGGGCGTTATAGTCATTATAGTCCGGTGATAATTTGTTTATCTTTCCCCATGATGAAAAATCCGCGTTACCCGTTTCGCCGCCGGCCGTCTTCCATACTATTTCGGGCAGTTCATAATAAGAATAATACTTCTTTGCAAACTCCTCTCCGGTGAGTATCAGCGAAGCATCAAACACAGATGACGGCTCATAATCTACGTAATACGTGTTTACAAGACCCCCATCCATCAATTTGATCTCAAAATCTCCGTAAGCAAAATGGAATATCAGGCGAAGGTCATAATCCGAGCCGCCGGTGATCCACCCCTGAGTCTCGTACAGCCTGTCTTTTCCGAAAAACAGGTCATACAGGGTCTGCAGATAGTACTCACCATAGTCTACAATGTTCTTGTCCACACTGTACTGCCAACCTTCATGTCCTTCCTTTAGTCCTTCTTCCTCAGCAAACGGATAATAGCTACACCGCACATCACAACTGATCAAGGATTCATAAGTGCGCTTTTCCGAAATGAACGTAACCGTTTTTTGGTCTTGCCTTTCAAAAAAAGTGTTGGCATCGATCTCGACATCATCAGCACTCAGAAGCCCCTCATAAAGAGGCTTTTTCAATACTTCAGGCAGAATATCACCGACGTTCGTGTGATGATCCCCAAGCCAGATCTGATCGTCTGCGATATTAAAAACAGCCTTGAGTTCTTTACCCTCTGCAGACTTTTGTCCAAAAGAGACAACATAAGAATGATCCACTGCGCCTTCGTCTGAGCCTTCCCATTTTCCATTGTCCAGGATGCGCAGTATCTCGTTCTTTACTGTGAGCTCATCCCCGTCGGAAAAGAAAAGAGCAATATCCTTGCTGTTTCTCACATGCAGACCGACATCGTTGTTTTCAATTGCTGCCCTTGCTTCGGACAACTCCTGCTCAAACCCGCTTTTCTTACCGCACCCTCCGGAACACAGCAGCAAGAGGAGCACAGGGATAAACAGAGCGATAGCATATTTCGTTTGCATATTTTCCACACTTTCTTTTATCTAAAATTCGGAGCAATTACCTTACACTTCAATGTTACGTTTGAACCATCGATGACTCTCACATAACTGTACACTCCATTTGTCTTCCAAGCTACGGTAAAGCCGATCTGCGGATCCATAATAGCAAGGTAAGAGTTAGTCTGGATGCCTCTTATGACGCATGCATGTCTTGTATTGGACTGCCATTCAGAAAACACAGGCCATCCATTCGACAAGCTGTAATAAATTTCTTCATCTGAAGAGCTGTTAAAGTCGCGGTGGTAAATGTTAAAACCAGAATTTTTAATAAATGCAATGCTGATCATTCCATAATTCATTCTCTCATCTAATTTATCGCCTGTAGCTCGTACGCTTTCCGCAATATCAACAGTATCATAGTTGGAGTGAGTAATATAATTTCCAATACAAGCCACGCAAGCAGCCCAACATAGATTCTTATAAGGATCCTGTGTTACATATTTAACATTCGGCAATGATATGGTTTTATAATCCGGAATAGAAGCTTTCAATGCTTTTTTGCACGATACACTCTTTACATTTTCACAAGACAGGTTTGTCTTTGTTGCTTTGGAAATCTTCGTTCTCTCGTTAAAGGTTCCTCTACTCTCTATGCTTTCTTCCCCGGATGCGATTTTCAGATTGCTTTTTTCAGACATGACATACAAAGAATCTTTGTCGTATACTAAGCAAACATCCTGTCCCGAAAACCCTTTTAAAGTGTCCACAAAAGCTTCAGTCAGTTGAATATGCGTTTCACCATCAACATAGCATTTTACAGCAAAAAGGATAAGCTGTCCATCAGCAAATATTGGATAAAAGTCCATACTATTTCTCTCAACCTTTTGTCCAATAACCTCATATGTATGTACAGGAAGCATCATTGTACCAATCTTTTGCATTGTTTTCCGCCTCCTTTCCCCGTTTCTGATAATACAAACGAACGAAATGTTCAAAATGGGACACAAAAAATAAAAAAAAGTCACATTTTCGAATTGAAATACGTATATATTTTTGAACAAGTGAGCGCTTTGTCCTTGTGGTGGCAAAAGGTCAATGATATACTATCGCCAGATATATCAAAAAATCGGCCTTCGCCGCTACCAAGGACAAGATCAATGGGATCAAAACTGGAAATCATTTATAAAGAGTACTCGAGATTAATGTATAATAAGGCTTTTTCTATCCTAAAAAACCAAAGTGACGCTGAGGACGCTGTTTCCGACGCGTTTCTGAGACTGCTGAAAAACAGGGATAAAATAGAAGACCCTTATAGCA
>JAILOD010000244.1 GCA_024691015.1 Lachnospiraceae bacterium | reverse complement strand
GGCTTCATGTACTGTCTCATAAAGAACACCATTGAAGGTGAAGCGATAGCCGGAAGGATCAGCATGGACAGGTGATTTGTCATATGGATCTTATAAACCATCTGATAGAAACCGATCATAGTGATCTGTGCCGGTATCATCATTATTCCCATTATGAAACTGAAGAATGCATTACGGAACTTCCACTCGTATACAACCAGGGCATATGCCGTGAGTGTTGAAAAATATGTGGCAAGTAGTGTTGCACCCACCGATACGATCAGGGAGTTTACAAATCCGACAGCAGGATTAAAGCTTTTTCCAAGAAGTATTTTCAGGTTGTTCATAAAATACGTTGAAGGGATCAGCGAAACCGCATGCTGTTGTATTTCAGTCGTCGATCTTGTCGAGTTGACGATCATGATGACGAAGGGCATAACGGATAAGAGAGCCAGGAAGATACAGATGATGAATATCAGCGTCTTTTTTAAGTTGTTTTCTTTAGCCATTTTTTGCCTCCTTCATCTTTCTTTTCTGTTCCTTTATCTGTTGCTTCATAATCTTGTTAAGTGCAGCCTCATCCTTGTCGCGAAGCAGATAGAAAAGCAGTGCTGATGCCGCGACGATAATGACGAACATTATCATACTGGTAGCCGCCGCGCGGTTATACAGATATCCGCCGCTGAATGCCTGATTATATATGAAAACGCTGACCGTAAGAGTTGCGTTATCAGGGCCACCCATAAGAAAGAGCTTGGGAATATCAAACATATTAAGACCGCCGATAAGGCTGGTTACAAGAGTGAAAAGAAGGATGGTCTTAATATTCGGGATGGTTATCATCCAGAAGGTCTGCCAGCCGTTGGCTCCGTCAACCGAAGCCGCTTCGTAGATCTCGGGACTGATACCGAGTATGCCTGAGATGAGGATGATCATTGTATAGCCGTACCACATCCAGGCCTGTATAAATATCACAATGTTTTGTGCAATATCCTTTTTTACTATGAAATTAAATGGTTCGCTTAAGATGCCGAATCTTGTCAGAAGATCATTGACAGGCCCCATAGGATAGCCGAAAAGAGCATTAAACAGAATGGCTACCGTAGCTGCCGTAATGATGTTGGGCATATAGAACAATACTTTAAAAGCACCCGATCCGGGGACTTTAAGGCGTGAATTCGTAAACCAGGCTGCTAAAAGAAGTGCCAGAGCAAGCTGGGGAACAAAGTTACATACCCAGAGTTTGATGGTATTACCGAATGCCGTATGGAATGTAGGACTGGTTAAAATAGCCCTGAAATTTGCGAAGGGATCGCTTGTCAGAAAATGGAAGGTTGTCTTTCCGACCCCCTTTAAGTCAGTGAAACCGATCATTGCGGTGTAAAGCGTCGGATATAACGAGAATATCAAAAAAGCTATAAAGAACGGTAAGCTGAAAAGATATCCGTATTTGGCGTAACTGAAGGTGTTTTTCTTTTTCATCTTTTATCTCCTTATAAACCCTGAGGCTGTAAGGCCCGGCAGGAAGGTAGTGGAGTAACCATCCTGCCGGCTTACAATTAAACAATCACTTGAAGATTAAGGTGCTTCAATTCCCAAATTGTCAGTAACAGTCTGCTTGAAGTCTTTGATAGCGTCTTCTCTGCTCTTTTCTCCTGCAGCATAAGCACGAACCTGATCTCTCCAGATAAGATTTATTGATTCATCATACTGAGTAAGGTTCTTACCGTTTGCGTAAGAGTTTGCAGGTACGAAATAATCGAACATGTTCTGTCCGCCGAGGAACTCAAGAGATCCGTCTGACTTGTCCATTACAGTTCCGGAAGCAACTGAATCCTTTGTGCCGCCTTCGCCGTTAAGTGTTCCGTTTGCCCATTTATACTGAAGACCTTCTTCTGTAGAATCAAGTGTGATCCACTGTATGATATCTTTAACTGCTGAAACCTTTGCGGGATCCATATTCTTGTTTGCAATAAGCCAGGTGCCGCCCCAGAAGAAACCGATAGGAGAATCGCAGATAGCCCAGTCACCGTATGTACCTTCTCCAACCTTTTCACCACCGCAGTTAGGTGCAAGTGTGTAGTTTATGAGCCAGGCGGGACCGAAGAAACCAAATACGGGCTTGCTTCCTTCACCCTTCATATCTGCAAACCATGCGTCCTGCCAGTCCTGAGTCTGGTTTGACCAGCCATTGTCTGTAAGATCCTTGGAGATATCAAGGAACTCTTCTCTCTTGGGATCGATCTGAAGTGCACCGTTCTCATCAAGCCAGCCTTTTTCTGAACTGTTCTCAACTGCGTGCCAGATATCACCATCACCTGAAATGATAGCATTGCCTTTTTCTGCAAGTGTTTCAGCTGCTGCAAAGAACTTGCTCCAGGAACCTGTGCCGCCACCGATGATCTTTGAGATCTCTGCGGGTTCGTCAGTTCCGAATACATCCTTTGCGATAGAACGACGATATATGAAAGCACCGCCTGTTGCCTGATAACCAAGAGCGTCAATGTCGCCGTTGGTGTTTGTTCCTATATCAATGGCATACTGGGCAATGTTTGATGCCTTTGTCTCAGCGTCGATATCGATTCCGAGATCCTTATAGGGCATTGCGTAATCCTGCATATCTCCTTTTGTATACTTTAAAACGAAAGCTGCTTCTGCGCAGTAGATATCGGGCTGATCATCTCCGCCTGCCTGAAGTGCCTGGTCAAGTGCGGGCTGGTAAGCACCCTCTGTTGTAGCAATGATCGTTGAATTGATCTTGTAAGGGAAATCGGGATGAGCTTCTACATATTTATCAACCATTCCGGGAACCTCATCGGTAAATGCCCAAAGGTTGATGGTGCCGCCCTGTCCGCCCTCAGCGGGAGCTGCGCTTTCTGTTGTTGCTTCAGCAGGTGCTGCCTCTTCCGTAGCTGCGGGAGCTTCTCCGCCCTCAGCGGGAGCTGCCGCATCAGAGCCTGCTGCTCCACCGCATCCTGATAAAAGCGATGCTGCCATTGCAGTACTGAGT
>JAILOD010000230.1 GCA_024691015.1 Lachnospiraceae bacterium | reverse complement strand
AGAGATGAAGAGCCGTTAAAATGTACCCACAAAAGCTCCCAGGACCCGTCCGGTTCCGTTTCATGCGAATATGCCTCCATACAGTCCACAAAGAATGCCGCTCCCTTATGTGCCTTGATCTTTTTGTTACGCACCGTAAATACTCCCTCACCCGAAAGTACATACACAAATAAGAAGGACTTCATTTTTTCACGTTTACTGATGTGAGACCTTATGCTTTTTAAATAACCGGTTTCCTGTACATAATAAAAACAGGATTTAGCCAATGCAGAAGGCGTTCCTATAACTCTGTCAGACTGAACGGTCATATTGTCATCCATATTTATCCTCCTCAAGCTTTCTGAAAATTATAAAATTCCCGACATAAAATATTTTAAATCGTCTTTAAAAGCCTTATTTTTCAAGCTTTCCAACAAAAGTATAAAGATATTGCTATTCGCAATATTTTTATACTTTTTAACAATATATTAAATTGCAAGCCTATTTTATCACACTTATAATCACCTTATCAATAAACAATATATTCCACAGAAAACAAGGAGCATAAAAATATGAAAAAGGCACTCATCACAGGTATCAGCGGACAGGACGGTTCTTATCTTGCAGAGCTTCTGCTCGAAAAAGGTTACGAGGTTCATGGAATAATCAGAAGATCAAGTTATGAATACTTTCCGAGACTTGCAGATATAAAAAATGATATAAAACTCCACTACGGAGATCTCTCTGATGCAGCTTCTTTAAATATGCTGGTTAACGAGATAAAGCCCGATGAAACCTATAACTTAGGTGCACAGTCCCACGTGGGTGTTTCCTTTCAGGTTCCCGAATATACGGCGAACGTAACCGGTATCGGTTCTATAAGATTACTTGAAGCCTTAAGGAGTCAGGCTCCTGAATGTCGTTTCTATCAGGCATCAACCTCAGAGCTTTTCGGCGGTATACCTGGCACTGCTCCCCAATCCGAAAAAACTCCGTTCCATCCCCGTTCACCCTACGGAGCAGCAAAGCTTTATTCATATTGGATAACCGTTAATTACCGTGAGGCCTATAATATGTTTGCGGTAAACGGAATACTTTTCAATCACGAATCTCCCCGCCGCGGTGAATGCTTCGTAACCAGAAAGATCACTACCGCTGCCTGCAACATCTATTCAGGAGTTCAGGATAAGCTCTCACTCGGAAACCTCGATTCCAAACGTGACTGGGGCTTTGCCGGCGACTATGTGGAAGGAATGTGGAGAATGCTCCAGACAGATACTCCCAAAGACTATGTACTCGCAACCGGTATACAGCACACTGTAAGAGAATTCTGCGAAGAAGCCTTCGGTTATCTTGGTATCGATCTTGTCTGGGAAGGAAAGGGTGTTGAAGAAAAAGGTTACGACAAAAAGACCGGTCGTCTTTTAATAGATGTTGATCCCGAATTCTTCAGACCTGCCGAGGTTGAAGACCTCTTAGGTGATCCCGCCCTTGCTGAAAAAGAGCTTGGTTGGAAGAGAAAGGTTGATTTCAAAGGTCTTGTCAATATGATGATGGAATCCGATCTCAAGCTTTCAAGGATCGACACCTATATGAATAACAGGGTTATGATCCCCGCAGTTTAAAGCTTACAAATAACATATGCAGATGCTTTTTAAAAGAGGTTTTTATGGATAAGAAATCAAAAATATATGTAGCCGGCCACAGAGGACTTGTAGGCTCAGCCATAGTCAGAGTACTTGAAAACGAAGGTTATACAAATATCATCAAAAAAACTCATAAAGAGCTGGACCTCACGGATCAGTCAGCCGTAAGGGATTTTTTCAAAAATGAAAAACCCGAATATGTCTTTCTCGCAGCGGCTCACGTAGGCGGAATAATGGCCAACAACACCTCTCCGGCAGACTTTCTGTACGAGAATATGATGATAGAAATGAACGTCATAAACTCCGCATATAATAACGGTGTGAAAAAGCTCCTCTTCCTCGGTTCCTCCTGCATCTACCCGAAGATGGCTCCCCAGCCCATAAAGGAAGACGCTCTGCTTACCGGTTCGCTCGAGCCCACAAACGAGGGCTATGCACTTGCAAAGATATCCGGACTTAAATACTGCCAGTATTTAAAGAGAACCACCGGTGCAGACTTCATTAGCTGCATGCCCACTAACCTCTATGGGCCCAATGATAATTACGATCCGGTAAATTCACACGTACTTCCCGCCTTTATAAGACGTTTTCATGAAGCAAAGGAGCAGGGAAAGGATGAGGTTGTTATCTGGGGAACCGGAAAGCCCTTAAGGGAATTTCTTTATTCCGACGATCTTGCAAAGGCCTGTGTACTCCTTATGAATGAGTATTCGGGTGAAGAGACCGTTAATATCGGAAGCGGACAGGAACTCACCATTGCAGAGCTTGCCGGAACAGTTGCCGACGTCATCGGCTTTAAAGGAAGGATAAGCTATGATGAAACAAAACCCGACGGTACCCCCAGAAAGCTTTTGGATATCAGCCGTATAACCTCTATGGGATGGAAAAGCGACACCTCCTTAAAGACAGGTATCGCTCTTGCTTACAAAGACTTTATTGAAAAATCATCAGTTTAAAGAGTAATCTCCGTAATATCCCAGGGCTTAACAGATACCTTAACCGGGCCTGATGGTGTATTTATACTGCAGCTTTGTTCCTCATCCGAATTGTTTACTATTACGGCAAGCCTGCTCTCAGGATAATACGTGCATTCGGTGTTTACATTATCAGTAATGTAATAAGCTTCACTATCACCTACAACACTCATAATAAGATTTAACAGAAGACTGGTATTCGCATTTGAAAGTGCAAAGCCCGACATATACAGGCCCTTTCCTTTTCCGAAAGCATGCTCCTTCAGGGATAAGCGAGCCGGA
>JAILOD010000171.1 GCA_024691015.1 Lachnospiraceae bacterium | reverse complement strand
GTCTATAAAAAAGAGAAAAAATGATAATTTAATTTTTATTTTGCAGATGCTTGCTATTTTGAGATACTTTCTTTTTTCAGACATAGAACGGGTTTGAAATTGTGTTTGAAATTATCTTTGAAATTGTGTCTGCAGGTCAGATTGACAGAAAATGTTTAATTTTATACACTTTATAGCAAAAGCCCGATGAAAAGGCAGAAGGATCAGGCATTTTCTGTGAGGGGCTTTATACGTGAAATGAAACGGAGATTAAATACGTGTGAAAATGGTTAACATAAATAAATGCTTGTTGGCGGCTTTAATGTCTGTAGCCCTGTGCAGCACTCTTCTTACAGGCTGCGGTGACAAGTCGGATGCGACGGAGATCGTTCTTACAACGGATTTTAATGATGATGAGATATTCAGGATAGATTCACAGAGCTGCACGGTTCCGGAAGTCAACATTTATATGTATACTTCAAAGGATCAGTATCAGAATATATTCGGAAGCGAGATCTGGGAGCAGGATCTGGGTGGTACAACGCTTATGGATGAGCTTAAGGACATTACGCTGGCAAGGCTTGCACAGATAAAGGCAATGAATCTTCTTGGCGAGGAGCGTCAGATCGAGCTTTCCGATTCGGAGAAGGAAAAGGCAAAGGAAGCAGCAAAGGAATTTATGGCCGGTCTCGACCCTTCGGCTATCGCGCTTCTGGGTGTGAATGAGGAGCTGGTTGAAAACATGTACGCCCAGTATTTAATGGCGGAAAAGGTGTACGATGATATTACGGCAGACGTTAATCCCGAGATCAGTGATGATGAAGCCAGGACCATTAAGGTTAAGCAGATCCTTCTTAAAACCTATGAAGAGGACGAGAACGGTAACCGCACCGAATTCGATACGGACAGAAGAAACGAGGTTTATAAGAAGGCTCTGAAGATCCATTCCAAGGCAATGGCAGAGGATGCGGATTTTGACGCACTGATAAACGAGTACAATCAGGGCGATGAATGGGAATATACCTTTGGAAAGGGCGATATGCCACAGGCGTATGAGGAGGCTGCCTTTAATCTGGATAAGGATGAGATTTCAAATGTGGTACAGACTGATTACGGATATCATATAATCAAGTGTATCAGTAATTTCGATAAGGACGAAACGGATGCAAATAAGGCAAGGATAGTTGCAAAACGTAAGAAGGAGGCCTTCAGTAAGGTGTATGAAGATTTCATCAGGACGCTTCATTCCAGTTTAAACGAAGAGCTTTGGGATAAGCTCGAATTTGAAGTGAAGGATGAGATTGAAACGGTGAATTTCTTTGATGTTTACAATTCGGTGTTTAAAAGCAAGGGATAAAGGGTTGGGCTAAGTGCCCGGCCTTTTTTTTAGAATAAAACAGACGGGTTATTAGCACTCTTTTTAATTGAGTGCTAAATTTTTGTTGACTTTTGTAATTCGCGGCTTTACAATACTTTTTGTGCACAGATTATGAATTAATCCAATTTGATCTATCTATAAAATGAAAGGAAGTGTTTTAATATGGCAGAAAAACATGGGAATTTATCGATCAGCAGTGAAAACATATTCCCGATCATAAAGAAATGGATGTATTCGGATCAGGATATCTTTATCAGAGAATTGATATCAAACGGATGCGATGCGATAACGAAATTAAAGAAACTGGAGATGATGGGCGAATATCAGGCTCCGAAGGAAGAATGCGGAGAGGGGGAAGGTGCCGGCTTAAAGGGCAGGATAGATGTTCTCTGCGATGATAAGAATAAGACTTTGAAGTTTATCGATAACGGACTCGGAATGGATGACGAGGAGGTTGATAAATTTATCAACCAGATCGCTTTTTCGGGTGCTACCGATTTTATTGAGAAGTATAAGGATAAATCAGACGGTGATCAGATCATCGGACATTTCGGACTTGGTTTTTATTCAGCATTTATGGTTGCAGACAAGGTTACCATAGATACCCTGTCCTATAAAGAGGGGGCTAAGGCTGTTCACTGGGAGTGTAACGGTGATGCTACCGAGTTTGATATGAGTGAAGGCGACAGAAGCCGTGTCGGAACAGAGATCACTCTTTTCCTGAATGATGACTGCCTTAAGTATTCAAATGAGTATTCGGTTCGTGAGGTTTTGGAGAAGTATTGTTCCTTCATGCCTACCGAGATATACCTTAAGAATGTGAATGCCGCTCCGCCTGAACCCAAAAAGGATAAGGACGGAAACGAGCTTCCTCCTGAGGCTCCGAAGCCCATAAACGATACGGCTCCTCTTTGGACCAAGGCTCCGAAGGACTGTACTGATGAGGAGTACAAGGAATTCTACCGCAAGGTTTTCAGGGATTACAAGGAGCCTTTGTTCTGGATCCATCTGAATATGGATTATCCGTTTAATCTGAAGGGTATTCTTTATTTCCCCAAGATCAATATGGAGTACGAGTCTATTGAGGGTGTGATAAAGCTTTACAACAATCAGGTGTTCATCGCAGATAACATCAAGGAGGTTATTCCCGAGTTTCTGATGCTTCTTAAGGGCGTTATCGATTGTCCCGATCTGCCGCTTAACGTTTCGCGTTCGGCTCTTCAGAATGACGGCTTTGTGACGAAGATCTCTGATTATATTACAAAGAAGGTTGCCGAGAAGCTTTCGGGTATGTGCAGGACCGATAAGGAGAATTACGAGAAGTACTGGGAGGATATTTCACCCTTCATCAAATACGGTTATCTGAGAAACGATAAGTTTGCCGATAAGATCAATGATTATATCCTGTTCAAGGATATCAACGGTGAATATCTTACATTGCCGGAATGCTTAAAGATCGCTCCCATTGATTCTGATGACGAGTCTGATGCTGATAAAGCAGAGGGAGAGAAGAGTGAGGATGAGGCTCTTAAGGGTGATGTTGTAGATGAGAACGGAGAGACCATTGAGGAGATGACCGGTATGGATGGTGATGCTTCTTCTGATGCTTCCGGTTCTTCGGATTCTGAGGATGATAAGGATGATAAGAAAGAGACCGTGATCTATTACGTTACGGATGAGAAGCAGCAGGGCCAGTACATCAATATGTTCAAGTCTGCAAAGATGAATGCGGTTGTTCTTAAGCATAATATTGATACTCCTTTTATGCAGCAGCTTGAGGGCAAGAATGAGGGCGTTAAGTTCAAGAGGATCGATGCCGATGTGACTGATGCGATGAAGAGTAAGGAGTCCAAGAAGGATACCGAGAGATTTTCATCCATCGCTGAGGAGATCGGAAAGCAGCTTAAGAAGGCGCTTAAGAAGGAGAAGATCGAGGTTAAGGTTGAGAAGCTTAAGAATAAAAAGATTGCGAGCCTGATGACGCTTTCCGAGGAGAGCAGGCGTATGCAGGATATGATGAAGATGTATGCGATGGGCGGTTCTGAAGGCATGTTTTCTTCGGATGAGGGTCAGACTTTGATACTTAATGCGAATCATCCTCTTGTGCAGAAGGTTATGGATGATCCGGATGGGGATAATACGAAGCTGATCTATGAGCAACTTTATGATCTTGCTATGCTTCAGAATAAGCCACTTGCACCGGAGGATATGGCGAGGTTTATTCAGAGGAGTAATGAGCTTATGTTGAAGCTGTGATTATGTTAACTTAATTGTGGCTCTGTTTTATGGGTTTTAAGATTATTATAAGGCAAATTATGTTAACTGAAAGGAACTGCCGTACCTGCGGCAGTTTCTTTTTTTTTGGAGTGGCTCTCGTTGGTTACTGGCGGGGCTGGAAACGTTAGTTTGATGTAAGATGGCTCTCCGGCCCCGCCAATAATCTGCTCAGATCACATCCTTTCATATCATCATTTCAAACAATCACCACAAAACCATACTAAAATAACCCTAAAAAAGACACTTTATATATTTATGTAAATTTGGTATAATATTTTGACTTATAGACTTTTGTAAAAACAGCCTAAAACGGCAAGGAAGTATATAAATGGATTATTCACCACAGGGAGCAAAAAGAAGAACAAAGCAGTTACGTGCGCGTACACCGAAGCTGGCAAACATGTTTTATGTGACATTTTTTATGGTTTTCATTCTGGGAGTGATAGCCGTGGCGGCAATCGGGATAGCGGCAGGTATCGGGGCCTTCAAGGGAGTGCTGGCAAGTGCACCGACTATAAACGAAAAGGACATCAGGCCTGTCGGATATTCTTCGACGGTATATGATTCCGAAGGTAACAAGGTTACAAAGCTCGTAGCAGCAGAATCAAACAGAATATATCAGACAATAGACAAGATCCCCATCGATCTTCAGCATGCCTTTGTTGCGATAGAAGATGAGCGTTTTTATGAGCACAACGGAATCGATTTAAAGGGTATTGTCCGTGCGGCATACACCGGAATTACAACAAGAGACTTCTCTCAGGGAGCTTCAACCATCACCCAGCAGCTTATAAAAAACAATGTCTTCACGGGGTGGACAAAGGAGTCCTCTTTTGCGGACAAGTTAAAGAGAAAGATTCAGGAGCAGTATCTTGCTATAGAGCTTGAAAAGCAGGATTCAGTTACGAAAGAGAATATCCTTGAGCTTTATCTGAATACCATTAACTTAGGACAGAATACTCTTGGAGTACAGGCTGCATCACTTAGATACTTCAATAAAAACGTATCGGAATTAAACCTCTCCGAGGCTGCGGTTATTGCGGGTATCACCCAGAATCCGTCAAGGTATAATCCCATTTCACATCCGGAAAACAATGAGGAAAGAAGAAAAAAGGTTCTACGTAATATGCGCGATCAGGGCTATATTACCCAAGCGGCCTACGATGAAGCAATGGCTGATGACGTATATGAAAGGATCCAGACGATAAATGCACAGAATGAAGAGAGCACCATCAATTCCTACTTCGTGGATGCGCTCACAAAGCAGGTAATGGAGGACCTCGAAAATGAGCTGGGATACACGGAGACACAGGCCTATAACCAGCTGTATTCGGGCGGACTTTCGATCTATGCTACACAGGATCCTGCAATACAGAAGATAGCGGATGAGGTTACCTCAAATGAAGATAATTATCCCGCAAACACAAGATACCTTCTGGATTATCAGCTTACCGTTCAGGATAACGACGGAAACTATATGAACTTCTCCACCGAAGCCATGCAGGCACATTTCAAGGAATCGGACGCAAGCTACAACAGACTTTATAAGACCGTATCCGATGCAAATGCAGGCGCAGAAGCATACAAGGACTTTGTACTGGATCAGGGCTACACCTTTGTGGATGACACCATATCCACCACACCTCAGCCTCAGATATCAATGACAATAGAAGACCAGAAGACCGGATATGTAAAAGCCATCGTGGGTGGTCGCGGAAAGAAGGAAGCATCGCTTACACTTAACCGTGCAACCGACACCACGCGTCAGCCGGGATCAACCTTCAAGGTTGTATCCACCTACGTTCCGGCACTGGATACGGGAATGAAAACACTTGCATCCGTTCAGGTAGATGAGCCGTTTAATTACGAAAACGGCCGTCCTGTCAGAAACTGGTATTCATCCGGATATAAAGGCCCTTGTACGCTAAGATACGGTATTGAACAGTCATTAAATATCGTAGCTGTAAAAACCCTGACCGATATAACGCCCAAGCTCGGCTTTGAATATCTTCAGAAGCTCGGCTTCACCACACTGATAGAAGAGCGTGTAACCTCCGACGGAAGGGTCTTAAGTGATATAACCCAGGCCCTCGCTCTTGGCGGAATCACCGACGGAGTAAAGAATCTCGAGTTAAATGCTGCATATGCAACCATAGCGAATGGTGGAAAATATATAAAGCCTAAATTCTACACAAAGATTTTGGACCATGACGGAAATGTCCTTCTGGAGAACACCGTTGAAAGTGAGCAGGTTATTCAGGAAACCACGGCCTGGCTGTTAACAAGCGCTATGGAAGACGTTGTAACAAAGGGAACCGGTGGAAGAGTAAGGTTTGACGGAATGACTATAGCCGGAAAAACCGGAACAACCTCTGATGAGAATGACGTATGGTTTGCCGGATATACACCCTATTATACCTGTACCACCTGGGCCGGCTTTGATAACAACGTAGACTTAAAGAGCGGAGATGAAGCAAATCTGGCAAAGACCATATGGAGAGAGACCATGAGCCGTATTCATGAGGGAAAAGAAGATCCGGGCTTCCCTCAGCCTGCCGGAATCACCAAAGCGGTAGTCTGCAATAAATCCGGTAAGCTTGCGGTGGACGGAATGTGTACTGCGGACGGAAGTGCCTTTTCCGAGTTTTTTGCCGAAGGAACGGTGCCGACAGAAGCCTGCGACGTACACGGTTATGGTCAGATCTGTGCACTTACAGGGCTTATGGCAAGCGATACCTGTCCTTATAAGGTGCCCGGCGTGGTAAGCGGAACGGGGTATTGTCCTCATTCTTATGATGCACTCGGAAACTCGCTTTATACCGGTGGCGCAACCAATGAAGCCGCAGCAGCGGCAGCTCAGGCTCAACAGAACCAGATAGGAGCAACTACTACAGATCCAAATGCTGCAGCAGCGGCTGCAGCAGCTCTGGCGGCTCAGAACGCAGCACTGGCCGCACAACAGAATGCTGCTTTAGGGGCGGGAGCACAGTAAATGAATTTTATAGTTATATCTCTGGCTTTCGGCTCACTCATTGCTTTCGCGGAAATATTCACGATAATGAGACTTGAGCCCAGCCGGAATTCGGTTAATATGATGTTGACCGCCATCTGTACATTCGGAACCGTTTTTCCGTATCTGTTTCAGGTGACGGCAACCAATGAAGAAGCTTTTCTGATATGCGTAAAACTTGGATATTCATTCAAGCTTTTTGTAATGCTTTCATTTACCACTTTTCTGTACTATTATTCGGGGGAAAAGCCGCCCCGGTGGCTTAAAAACGTAATAATCCCGATCAATATCATTCTGCTCGCATCCATTTATTTCTGCGAATACAATCCTTTTTATTACACTTATTTTGAGTTGAAGCATAATGAACTCATCTCTTATATGGAGAAAGGACACGGACCGTTATACTTTGTAATGGTTTTTGAAATGGTATTCCTGATGGGGATGAATTTTTTCATTGCCGCACGTGCTTTGAAAAAGCTAAGCGTGAAGAAGAAAAAGAACAAGTTCATAATAATTCTGGCGGTCTCATTTATCGGTCTTTTATCTATGCTTTTGAATCTTGTGGTGGATACCAGGGGAGTTGATCTGGTTCCGTTCGCATTCATCTTTATTTCCGGAGTGTTTACCATACTGATCGCAAAATTCGATCTTATAAAGGAAGTCGATCTGGCTAAAAACCAGATCGTAGAGCAGACTGAAGACGGTATAGTGGTTGTAAACGAAGACCATGATGTTCTTTTTATAAACGATGCAGCGAAAGGGATCCTGTCAGAGATCATAACCGATCAGACTGACAAGGATGTTTTTATAAAAAATCTGTTTGATAAAGAAGAATATGTCATAAATGTCAATGACAAGAATCTGGAGATCAGAGTTTCCGATATCAAGGCGGGAGAGAAGAGCGTAGGTCATATAGCCTGGATCTTCGATATGACCTTCATCAACAAGTATACAGATCAGATACTGGTGCTTAAGGATCAGGCTGAAAAGGCAAATCAGGCAAAATCCACCTTCCTTTCAAATGTCTCGCATGAAATCCGTACACCCATTAATGCGGTTCTGGGTATGGATGAGATGATCTTAAGAGAATCGAAGGAGAAGAATATAAGGCAGTATGCCAGAAGCATTCAGGAGGCCGGAAATACCCTTTTGGGAATCATAAATCAGATACTTGACTTCTCAAAGATAGAAGCCGGTAAGATGGATATCATTCCCGTAGATTACGACTTTTCAACCACCTTAAACGACCTGTATAACATAACGGTTTCAAGGCTTGGGGGAAAGGATCTGAAGCTTGAATTTAACGTGGACAGATCCGTTCCTTCAAAGCTCTTCGGTGATGAGCTCCGCATAAAGCAGTGTATTATGAATGTGGTAAACAATGCCATAAAATACACGGATGAAGGTATGGTAAAGGTCGATATCGGTTATACTAAAAAGGATGACAGCACGATCATACTCAACGTGTCCGTAACCGATACCGGTATGGGAATTAAGCAGGAGGACATCGATAAGCTTTTCGCACCCTTCCAGAGGCTTGAGGAAAAGAAGAATCTTACCGTAGAGGGTACGGGACTCGGACTTAACATTGTTCAGCGCCTTCTTTTAGCTATGCGCTCAAAGCTTAAGGTGGAGAGTGAATACGGAAAGGGAAGCCGTTTTTATTTCGATCTGGAACAGAAGGTTGCCGACTGGGAGGAGATGGGAGACTTCCGAGAAAGATACAGACAGAATCTTGAAAACGAACCTGAATATAAGGAAAGCTTCAGGGCACCGGACGCAAAGCTTCTGGTTGTAGATGACAACAGGGTTAATCTGGTTGTATTTAAAGGTCTGCTTAAAAATACCGGAATGCAGATAGATACTGCGCTTTCCGGATTTGAGGCTCAGAAGCTGGTTACGGAAAAAGAATATGACATTTTATTCATAGACTTCCGTATGCCGGAAATGGACGGAATAGAAACATTAAAGCACATGATGGAGGATGAGAACAACAAATGTAAGAATAAGCCTGCCATCATGCTTACCGCAGAGGCTACCAGCGGTGCCAGGGAGGGCTTCATCCATGAAGGTTTTGACGATTATCTGTCAAAACCCATGAAGAGTGATGACCTTATGGAAATGATCAGGATTCATCTTCCGAAGGAGAAGGTTCTTCCGACATCCCCTGACTCCTGAAGCTGGAAGGGTTCATTCCGGTATTTTTTCTGAAGGTCTTGCTGAAATGAAACTGGTCGGGATAGCCCACCTTTTCGCCCACTTCTCTTATGGGAAGTGAGGTTTCCAAAAGCAGACGTTTCGCTTTATGCATTCTTATCCCTGTTAAAAACTTAAGCGGGGGTTCACCGATGTATTTTGAAAACAGCTTTGTAAGATAGGCAGAGGTAAAGCCCATGGATGATGAGAGGGCACCAAAGTCTATGTCCTCCATGTAATGAGTCTGTATATAGTTCACCGCATAATCCACATTTTCCTTGCCATCTCTGTAGGTGTCAATGTCCGATTCGGGCAGCTTGTATTTTTCATCCAGTTTTAACTTGATCTTGTAAAGAGTAGTGGAAAGATCATCCTCCGATACGGGTTTTAAGAGATAATCGAAAACCTCATATCTGATGGCATCCTGAGCATAGGAAAATTCGGCAAAGCCGGTTAAGAGAACCGTGACGATATCGCTGTAGTGCTCACGGATTTTCTTGCACAGGGTAAGACCGTCCATAACAGGCATATTTATGTCTGCGATAACAATATGTATATCCCTTTCTTTTATGATATTCAACGCTTCTTCGCCGTCAGCGGCCTCGGCCTCAACATAGAAGGCCTCGTCAAAATTAGAGATCATTCTCTTAATTGACTGGCGTAACAGAGCCTCGTCATCTACAAGTAAAATGTTATAATGGTTTATTTTTATCATAATACTCCTTAATTTTTATCATTTGCCGGTTTCTTTAGGATTATTATCGGATAGCTTTCTTCCTATGGTTACAAAGGCACCGCCTTCGGGATTATTGCCGAAATCAAAAATGAAGGTTATTCCGTCAATGAGATAGAGCCGAATGAAGATATTTAATATCCCCATTCCTTCGATCTTTAAGGAGGGAAGAGTACCCGTTTCCAAAATCGAATCCATCTGTTTTCTGAGATGAGTGTCGACCTCACTGTTGAATCCGGGACCGTTATCCGTAACGGTTATGAACCAGAGATTTTCCCTGACTTCACCCTTTATCTTAATGTTCCAGGGAGGGGCCGTGGTAGTGACGGATTTAATGGCGTTTTCCACAAGAAGCTGGACACTGAGTTTTGGTATCATCGCATCCAGCATTATATCCTCCACATCGAATTCGTACTTCAGGTCCTTGCTGTAGCGGAGCTTCATGCATTCGAGATACATGTCGCAAAGCTCAAGCTCCTCTTCAATGGAAGTGAGCTGTTCCCGGTTAGAAGAAATATAGCGGAGGATGTGTGAAATATTGTACACCATTTTTTCAACCTGGTCGGTATGGCCCTCGTTTGCCATTTCCGCAATACTCGACAGTGAGTTATAGAGGAAATGCGGGTTCATCTGTGACTGGAGCGCGAGCATCTGGGCCTGAACCTCCTGCTCGTTTAGAACCAGCATCTGTTTTATGGCTTCGTTTCTCGAACGGAGACTTTCGTTTAACGAATCACGGAGCTTATCTATCTCCCGGATATTGGAATCCTCCATTACCAGAAGCTCGCTTTGGGTATCCGAAGAATCGTTGCTTTCAAGGAAGTGATAAATGTGCCTTATAGGGTTCGATATCTTCACCGAAAGATATGAGGATAAAAAGATACAGAGCGCAAATATCACAAGGAAGGTTATGAAAATGTATATGATCGAGCGATATACGGGTGCCAGAAAATCGTTCTGCTGAACGCTGGTAACAAGGGTAAAGCCTGAACTAAAAAGACCATAAAAACAGCAGTATTCACGCTTGCCGGTAACCGAGTTGTATATATCGCGGTTTCCTGCACCCCGGTTGGCGTAATAAGGATAGATGTTGTTTTCATCTATGTCTGCGGGGTAGATAAGAGAGCCCGACGTATCGTAGACGTAGACCGTGGGATGGTAGCTCCCCGCAGCAGATGCGGCAGCCTTGAAGATGCTGTCGTAATATTTCTTTACACCGATGATACCCTGAGGAACGTGATAGTTGTTGTAATAGAGCCGGTATATGGAAAAATACGGATTATTACGGGTGGAAGGCGAGGTTGAATCGGTGTCGATATCTCCCATGGATATATCGATATAGATTCGTCCCTGAGCCGCTATCGTTGGCTCAAACCAGTCCTTTTCATTGGCGTTTTCTATGGTGCCGTTATAATTTCCAACACCCAGACCATTACCGTTCATATCGTAAATGTTAAGCTGTCTTATTGAATAATCAAATCCCTTTAATTCCATTAAGACAGCGGTAAGATGACGCTTGATACGGTTCACCTCTATGGGTCTTAAGGATGTGTTTTGGGTATATTCCTTAAAGGTATCCTTAAGGTCGGATGAATTAATGGCATTTAAACAGATGGTGTCCAACTGGTTTATCTGCAGGTCGATATTTTCACCGACGGAAATCGTATAGTGTTCCAGATCGTTTACGGCACGGCTTCTTAAGGCTCTGTACTGCATAAGCGATGAAACGATCGTAAGTGATAAAAAGAGGATGGTCATAAGAAGTATAAAATAGGATGACAGTATCCTCTGGATGTTCTGCTTTTTTTTCATAATTTTTATTA
>JAILOD010000146.1 GCA_024691015.1 Lachnospiraceae bacterium | reverse complement strand
AATAAATTCATTCAATTCATTGTATAAAAAGTGATCCGAAAAAGATTATTCATTTATAAATTTTTTATTAAGATTCGATTTTCAAAATGACTCAGATCGAAGACGAATCGGGTAACATAATCCCGCAAACCCTATAAATAGGGGACTTTTTAGCTATGTAAACCCTACATCTTGTTGTTGATTTTGCCCCTGTATCGGTTTAAAATATCATTTGTTACATAAAGTGTGACCAATATAATTCAGGTGATTTTTGGTCGCATTTTTATGTCTTAAATCAAACTTACGGGGTTACGATAGATGCCAAGAAAAGAAACAATTACGAGGGATAAACTTCTGGGAAGTGCCTTTGAGCTTATAAAAGAACAGGGGATAGGGGAACTTTCTGCAAGACATCTGGCTACAAAAGCCGGATGCTCAACTCAGCCTATTTTTCGTCTTTATAAGAACATGGAAGACCTTGAAAAGGATGTTTTTGAAACTTGTGTTGCTTATTTTTCACAATATTGCAATGAATTCGGGAATGTTTATGACACTCCCTTTGTAAATCTCGGAATGGCTTATATTTCCTTTGCAAGAGATAACAAGAATCTTTTCAGGGTGCTTTTTGTCGATGAAAATCAGGCAGGAAAAAGCATGTATGATCTTGTAAACGGTGGAAATTCAAATCTTGTTATTAAAGAGATCAAAAAGATCGAGAATGTAGACCCTGCCGAAGCAGGAGAAATATTTTCCAAAATGTGGGTATTCATACACGGAATAGCCTGCATGGTCATCAGAAATGATTTCGACCTTTCGAGAGAAGAAACAGCGGAAATGTTAATAGATATGTTCAGGAGAATACATGGATCAAATTGATGCAATTTCCAGGATGAACGAAAAGTTTTCATCCATGAGCAAGGGCCAGAAGGCTCTTGCGGGATTCATTTCCGATAATACTGATTCCGCAGCCTTTATGACGGCAGCAAAGTTAGGTGAAGCGGCAGGTGTAAGCGAATCCACGGTTGTGAGATTTGCTTATTTTTTAGGCTACAGTGGGTATCCTGAGTTTCAGGCATCCTTAAGCGAGGTTGTAAGAACAAAGCTTGGGTCCATTTCAAAAATGGGGGCAAAATACGCGCACGCCAGCCAGTCGGAGATAATAAATTCCGTCTTATCGATGGATATCGAAAAAATATCGGATACAATGGCACAGATCGATGCAAATGCATTTGAGCTTGCGGTAGATACCATTGCGAAAGCTGAAAACATTTATGTTATCGGCATTCGTTCAAGTGCGCCGCTTGCAGGCTTCCTTGCCTTTTATCTGAATATGATGTTCGGAAACGTCCACCATATCACAACCACAAGCATAGCCGAGATCTTTGAACAGATGATCAGGGTAAACGAGAATGATGTGGTAATAGGAATAAGCTTTCCGAGATATTCAATGAGAACCCTGAAGGCCATGGAATTTGCGAACAGCAGAAGTGCGAAGGTTGTTACTATTACCGACAGCGTACATTCACCTATGAATCTCTATTCGTCCTGCAATCTTTGTGCAAGGTCCGACAACATCTCGATCGTGGATTCGATGGTTGCACCCTTAAGCCTTGTAAACGCTATGGTAATAGCGCTTACACTCAAGAAGACCGATGAAGTGGTAGAACACCTGAACACCCTTGAAAAGGTCTGGGAGGACTATCAGGTTTACAGCACGGATGAAATAAACTTCATAGATGAAGAAGCAATAAGAAATTATCCCAAAGTAATATACGGTGATAAGGATAAAAACAATTAAATGAATATTATAATAATAGGTGGTGGAGCTGCAGGCATGATGTGTGCAGCTCGACTTATTTCCAAAGAAAATAAAGTAATTCTGTTTGATCATAATGAAAAGCTCGGTAAAAAGCTCTTCATTACAGGTAAAGGCCGCGGTAATCTGACCAATTCGGCTGACCGTGAAGAATTCTTAAAAAATGTCGTTTCAAATCCCAAATTCATGTATTCCTCATTCAATGCCTTCGATAATGTCGAAACCGAAAGCTATTTCAATACGCTGGGTCTTAAGACAAAGACCGAAAGAGGCGGAAGGGTTTTTCCGTTAAGCGATCACGCCTATGAAATATCCGATGTATTAAAGAATGCAATGAAAAAAAACAACATTGAAGTTAAGCTGAACGAGGGAATAAAAGACCTCATAATAGCAGAAAGCAAAATACAAGGCGTAATAAGTGATAAAGGAAAAAAATACACAGCCGACAGAGTTGTCGTAGCAACGGGAGGAAGGAGCTATCCGCAGACCGGTTCAACCGGAGACGGCTATACTTTTGCAAAAAAGGCCGGACTAAAGATCACTGAAATTTCACCTTCACTGGTGCCTTTTAATGCAGATCTTAATATCTGCAAAAAGCTTCAGGGGCTCTCTTTAAAGAATGTAAATGTCAGTGTGACGCTTGAAAGCGGGAAGAAGCTGTATGAGGAATTCGGAGAGATGTTGTTTACGCATTTCGGAGTAAGCGGGCCGGTCATACTTACGGCATCAGCAAAGCTTGACCGCAAATATTTAAACGAAAAGCTTTTTCTGCATATTGACTTAAAACCTGCCCTTGATAATGAAACTCTTGACAAGAGACTGATAAATATTTTTAAGGAAAACCACAATAAACAGTATAAGAATTCTATCAACTCGCTGTTTCCGTCGAAGCTCATTCCTCTCATCATAGAATTGTCGGGAATAGACCCCGAAAAGGAATGCAACAGGATTTCGCACGAAGAAAGACGCAAGCTTCTTAATCTGATAAAGGACCTTAAGATATCACTTAAGGGTTTCCGTGGATTCGAAGAAGCGATCATCACAAAGGGCGGCGTTTCCGTAAAGGAGATCAACCCCAAAAGCATGGAAAGTAAAAAAATAAAAGGTCTCTATTTTATAGGAGAAATAATAGATGTCGATGCCCTGACGGGAGGCTTTAATCTGCAGCTTGCATGGTCCACGGCCGCAGCAGCCGCTAAAAGTATTCTTGGTAATACGGAGGAATAATAAAAACGGTTTTCAGGATCAGATCATTGTTATAAAATAAAATCCGTAAAATAAAAATCGGATCTAAATACAAAGGAGAAAAAAATGTCATACAACATAGCATTGGACGGGCCTGCCGGAGCAGGGAAAAGCACGATAGCGAAGAGAGTTGCAAGCGAGCTTAAATTCATATATGTAGATACAGGTGCGATGTACAGGGCAATGGCCTTATACATGCTAAACGAAAACGTTGACCTTAGTGACACAAAAGCTATTGCAGAAAAATGCAAAAGCGCAGAGATCGAGATCAGATATACAGACGGCGTTCAGTGCGTATTTTTAAACGGTGAAAATGTAAACGACAAGATAAGAACACCAAGGGTTTCCGATGCCGCATCCAAAACCTCTGTGGTAAAAGAGGTAAGAGTGATACTTGTAAAGCTTCAGCAGGAGCTTGCAGCAAAAACGGATGTAGTAATGGACGGCCGGGACATTGGAAGCAAGGTCCTGCCTAACGCACAGCTTAAGATATATATGACGGCATCATCCCGCGTGAGGGCCGAGCGCAGATACAAGGAGCTTACGGAAAAAGGTGAAAAATGTGAGCTTGATCAGATAGAAGCCGAGATCAAGGAACGTGATGAAAGAGACATGAACCGTGAGGAATCACCTCTTGTTCAGGCAGAAGACGCAATACTTCTGGACACATCCGATATGACCATAGATGAAGTAGTTGAAAAAATCATAAGTTTAAAGGAAACGAACTGATGCCGGAAGTTATCACAGCAAAAACCGCAGGCTTCTGCTTTGGAGTAAAAAGAGCGGTCGACACGGTTTATGAGGAAATAAAAAAGGGCGGAGACGTATATACCTTCGGAGAAATAATCCATAATGAATCAGTTGTGGAGGATCTGGAGAAGAAGGGGGTAAAGGTCATTGAAAACCTTGATGAAATTTCACGTCTCAAAGAAGGAACCGTTATAATAAGATCGCATGGTGTTGCAAAAAACGTCAAGGAAAAAATGAGCGAAAACAGGAACATCCGTATCGTGGATGCAACCTGTCCTTTCGTTAAAAAGATACATGAAACCGTGGAAAAAGAAAGCTCGGAGGGCAAGGACATCATAATAATAGGAGATCCTGATCATCCTGAGGTTTTGGGTATAACAGGATACGTTAAAACCCGTGCTTATGCCATAAATTCCCGCGAAGAAGCTGAAAATTTCAATGCTGACAAAGACAGAGAAATGTGTCTTGTTTCTCAAACAACATTTAATTTGAACAAATTTAAAGATTTAGTTGAAATCTTGTCAAAAAAAGGATATAGTATA
>JAILOD010000143.1 GCA_024691015.1 Lachnospiraceae bacterium | reverse complement strand
TGGATGCGGATTCGTTGGATCTTTTTCAGGTTCTTACGGATATAGAGGATGAATACGGCATAGATTTTGATTCACCTGCAGATATGGTTACTGTCGGTGACCTGGTTGATTACGTGGAGAGCAATACCTGATGAAGTGTATCAGCTGGAATGTTAACGGCTTGAGAGCCGTAATGAATAAAGGTTTTATGGAAACGTTTGACTGTCTTAAGGCAGATATATTCTGTCTGCAGGAGACAAAGCTTTCCGAAGGCCAGATAGAGCTTGATCTTCCCGGTTACGAGCAGTTCTGGAATTATGCAGAGAAAAAGGGATACTCCGGTACGGCTGTTTTTACCTCAAAGGCACCTGTGAATGTAACATACGGTATAGGAATTGAAGAACACGATCACGAGGGAAGAGTCATAACCCTTGAATACGGTGATTTTTTCTTTGTTACCTGCTACACACCCAATTCACAGGACGGTTTGAAGCGTCTTGATTACAGGATGAAATGGGAAGACGATTTCCTTGGATATTTACAGGGGCTGGACAGTAAAAAGCCCGTTATTCTCTGTGGAGATCTAAACGTAGCCCATCAGGAGATAGACCTTAAGAATCCCAAGACAAATCATAAAAACGCAGGCTTCACGGATGAAGAAAGGGCGAAGATGACAACATTTCTGAAATCCGGTTTTGTTGACAGCTGGAGGTATTTTCATCCTGATGAAAAGGATATTTATTCCTGGTGGTCATACAGGTTTAAGGCTCGTGAAAAGAATGCCGGATGGCGTATAGATTATTTTATAACCAGTGAACGTCTGACCGATAAATACAAAGACGCAAAGATTCATACTGACATATTCGGTTCCGATCATTGTCCGGTTGAACTTGAGATAGATTTATAAACACAGCTTCTCAAAGCTTTTGAATTCGGAGGTTTTGATGATAGAGTTGACAGCGATTGCCACGATACTGTCTTTTGTGGCAATTCTTGTTCTGGTTTTTTTCTTTAAAAACGGATACAATCTTCCGCAGCTTATGCTTTTTATTGTAATTGCAGTGAGCAATGCCGGATATCTTGCGCTCAATACCTCACAAAGTCTTGAAGCAGCAATTCTTGCAAATAAGATCACCTATCTGGGCGGTCTTTTTTTGCCATTTTTTATCCTTGCTTCAGTGGCGGATATCTGTAAGATAAAGATCCCGGATTTTATCCAGATTATTATAATCAGCATAAATACGATCCTTTTCGGCTTTGTTGCGATGAGCGATCATAATGATTATTTCTACAAAGATATCACCTTTTACGTTAAAGACGGTGTCGCAAATATCTCTAAAACCTACGGTCCGATGCACACCGTTTTTGTCATGATGCTGTACGGGCAGACCCTTGCATGCGTGCTTCTGGTGGCCTGGACCATATGGAAAAAGAAAAATGTCCCCATTAAAACTGCATGGATAATTCTTTTTACCATCCTTTTCAGCATGTCCATTGATGTCGTGGAACGTATCACCCACTCCAAATTAAACCTTATGGCATACGCATATATGATAGGAGAATACATATTTTTCTTCCTTTGCAGACGTATGAAGATGTATGATGTTTCGGCAAGTGTTATGTCAACCTTGGAGCATGTGCAGAAATACGGCTATATTACCTTTGACAGAAAATTCAGATTTATGGGCTGCAACGATTATGCGTATACGCTTTATCCGGAGCTAAGGGAATGCCGTGTGGACAGAGAGATCAATGATCCGGAACTGCCCGTATATATGGACATTATTACCTGGGTTGAACGCTGGGACGGCGAAGAAAACGAAGAGAAGATGCTTCAGATAAACGACAGATATATCAAGTGTACAATAAAAAATCTGACATACGGAACAGGCCGCAGGATAGAGGGATATCTTATCGAACTTATGGATGATACGGACAGACAGAGTTATGTAAACCTGATCAATGAGGTAAACAAGGATCTTAAGGAACAGCGTGAGCTTGCCGTAAAGCTTTCAAAGGATGCAATGAGCGCCAGTCAGGCCAAGTCCGATTTTCTTGCAAGTATGTCGCATGAGATCCGAACGCCCATCAATTCCGTTATCGGAATGAATACCATGATCCTTCGTGAGGCGCAGAATCCGAACATCATCGATTACGCAAAAGATATATCAGGGTCAGCAAATTATCTTCTCGGGCTTATAAACGATATTCTGGATTTTTCAAAGATCGAATCGGGTAAGATGGAGATACTTCCGGTTGAGTACGATCTTTATAAGATGTTAAACAGTATCCATACGATGATAGGCGTGAGGGCTATGGAGAAAAGCCTGGTATTTAAAATAACGGCAGATCCTTCGTTACCAAAGCGTCTCTTCGGAGACGAAGTAAGGGTAAGGCAGGTCATCATAAATCTTCTTACCAATGCCGTTAAATATACCGAAAAGGGCGAGGTTACCCTTGAGATCGTTCCGGGTGAAAAGGATGGCGTATTCTGCCTTTCCATAAAGGTTAAGGACACCGGTATCGGCATTAAACAGGAGAATATTGACAAGCTGTTTGATTCCTTCCAGAGGCTCGATTCCGTCAGGAACAGGAACGTTGAAGGAACAGGACTGGGGCTTGCCATTACCAGAAACCTGACGGAGCTTATGGGCGGAGAGATAGGCGTCGAGAGTGTATACGGACAGGGATCGGTGTTTTATACAGTACTTCCGCAGAAGGTGATCGGCGACGAAAAGATAGGAGAATTCAAGCCGGGACTTCATATGACGGAGGATGTTGATGATATAGGCGGGAATCTGGTATATGCACCTAAAGCAAGAATTCTTGTGGTAGATGATGTGAAGATGAACCTGAAGGTTATGAAAGGTCTTCTTAAGAACACTGGTGTGAATATCACTACGGCCTTGAGCGGAGAAGAGTGTATCAATCTCATGAAGAAGGAGGATTTTGATATTGTATTCATGGACGATATGATGCCTTCGCTTACCGGTGGTGAGACCTTTGAGATATTAAAGAAAGAGGGGCTGGCAGAGCGTCAGCCGGTTATAATGCTGACGGCAAATGCGGTAAGCGGTGCGATGGAAGAATACCTTAGCAAGGGATTTTCGGATTATCTGGCAAAGCCGGTAAGGCCGGCTGAACTGGAAAAGATGATAGGCAAATATCTTGATAGCGAGCTTCTGGAAGAACCACCCGTTAAGAACGATGATGGGGCTGAAACAGGGAAGAAAGGCCCGGATTATCTGGATATGGATATCGCGATGGAGTTCTGTATGAACGATATGGATATGTTTAACGATGTGGCTATGGCATTTATAGATGAGGACAGGAGAGAGGAACTGGGACAACTTTACAGGGATAAGAATTGGAAAGACTACAGGATCATGGTTCATGCTCTGAAAAGCAATTCGAAAACAATAGGTGCCGTTCATATGTTTGAAGAAGCTAAGACGATTGAAGAACACTTGAAAAACAACGATATTGAGTATGCCATTGCTAACCATGATACGCTGATCGCCCATTATACCGAGCTTCTTGAACAAATGAGGGAAAGTTTTGGGACCTGATCTTTTTTAAACAAGTTTTTGCAAGTATAAAAAATATCAAGAACGGTTGATTTATTTTAAATCGATTTCTTGATTTATCTTAAGCAGGTAAATTCACACAAAAAACACGATTTCTTCCCAAATTCTTAATACTTTTTGAATTGACATGAGGGCCATAATTATGTTATGTTTTATTGGCTTTAAAACATATCAATTTTTTTAATTTACGCCCGGCCCACACCGAGGCGACTGCGCATGAAAGTTGCGCAAGAATAAATGGAGGTCAAATATGAGAGACGAGTGGAGAGGTTTCAAAGGTACCCATTGGGTGGATGATGTCAGCGTACGTGACTTCATCCAGGACAATTACACACAGTATGACGGAGATGAGTCATTCCTGGCTGATCCCACAGATGCTACTAACAAGCTCTGGGGAAGACTTCAGGAGCTCCAGAAGGCTGAGAGAGATAAGGGCGGAGTATTAGAGTGCGAGACAGAGATAGTTTCATCTCTTACATCATACGGCCCCGGCTACATTGACGAGTCTATGAAGGATCTTGAGAAGATCGTAGGACTTCAGACAGATAAGCCTTTAAAGAGAGCATTCATGCCTTACGGCGGAATCAAAATGGCTCAGCAGGCTGCTGAACAGTACGGCTATCATGTTAATGATAAATATGACCAGATTTTTAATGAATATCACAAGACACACAACCAGGCAGTTTTCGATGCTTATACAGACGAGATGAAGGTTGCACGTCACACACACATCGTTACAGGTCTTCCTGATACATACGGTCGTGGACGTATCGTCGGTGATTACAGAAGAGTTGCCCTTTACGGTATAGATTATCTTATTGAAAAGAAGAAGCAGGACTTCAAGAACTGCGGACACGGAGATATGACAGACGATATCATCCGTCTCAGAGAAGAGATCACAATGCAGATCAGAGCACTTAACGGAATGAAGGATATGGCTAAGATCTACGGATTTGACATTTCCCAGCCCGCTAAGAACGCTCAGGAAGCTATCCAGTGGTTATACTTCGGATATCTTTCAGCTATCAAGACACAGAATGGTGCAGCAATGTCAGTAGGACGTATCTCAACATTCCTCGATATCTATATCGAGAGAGATATGAAGGAAGGTACTCTTACAGAGAGTGAAGCTCAGGAGCTTATCGATCACCTTACAATGAAATTCCGTATGGTTAAGTTCGCTCGTATCGAGTCCTACAACCAGCTCTTCTCAGGTGATCCCGTTTGGGCTACACTTGAAATGGCAGGTATCGGAATGGATGGTCGTCATATGGTTACAAAGAACGACTTCCGTTTCCTCCACACACTGGAGAACATGGGACCTTCACCCGAGCCCAACCTTACAGTACTTTATTCTTCACAGCTTCCTGATACATTCAAGAAGTATGCTGCTAAGATTTCAGTTATCACCTCATCTATCCAGTATGAGAACGATGACGTTATGAAGCCTATCTGGGGCGATGACTACAGCATCTGCTGCTGCGTATCTGCTACACAGACAGGTAAGGAGATCCAGTTCTTCGGAGCTCGTGCTAACCTTGCAAAGGCTCTTCTTTACGCTATCAACGGTGGTAAGGATGAGAAGCACAAGACTAAGGACGGAAAGCCCATGCAGTGCGGTCCTGAGATCGCTCCTATCACTTCAGAGTATCTTGATTACGATGAAGTTATGCACAAATACGATATCATGCTTGACTGGTGTGCAGGTCTCTATGTTAACATCCTGAACCTCATCCACTATATGCACGATAAGTATTATTATGAGGCAGCTGAGATGGCTCTTATCGATACAGATCTTAGAAGAACCTTCGCAACAGGTATTGCAGGTTTCTCACACGTTATCGATTCACTTTCAGCTATCAAGTATGCAAAGGTTAAGGTTATCCGTGACGAGTTCGGCCTTGCTACAGGCTTCGAGACAACAGGAGACTTCCCTAAGTACGGTAACGATGATGACAGAGCAGACGAGATCGGTGTTTGGCTTCTTAAGGAGTTCATCACAAAGATCAAGAAGTATCATACATACAGGAATTCAGAGCCTACAACCTCTATCCTGACAATTACTTCAAACGTTGTTTACGGTAAAGCTACAGGTGCTACACCTGACGGACGTGAGGCTTACAAGCCCTTCGCACCCGGTGCTTCACCTTCATACGGCGCAGAGACAAGCGGACTTCTTGCTTCTCTTAACTCAGTAGCAAAGATCCCTTACGAGTACTCACTCGATGGAATCTCTAATACTCAGACTATGAGCCCCGATGCTCTTGGTCATACAGATGAGGAGAGAGCTAAGACTCTTGTAAGCGCTATGGACGGATACTTCGATAATGGTGCTCACCACCTTAATGTTAACGTATTCGGTACAGACAAGCTTCTTGACTGCCAGGCTCATCCTGACAAGCCCGAGTATGCTAACTTCACAATCCGTGTTTCAGGTTACGCTGTTAAGTTCATCAGCCTGACAAAGGAACAGCAGGATGACGTTATCGCAAGAACCTGCCACAAAAAGCTTTGATAAAATATAAGGCAAGAGTTTTAATATCACTTTGATATTGCTGCACAAATAAGATATAATGTCTTTAGGGAGTCTGGGATTTCCAGGCTCCCTTTATTACACTTAAGGAGGAATCTGCATATATGAAAGGAAAGATACATTCGCTGGAATCATTTGGGTCAGTTGACGGACCGGGCTTAAGGTATCTCATTTTTTTTCAGGGCTGCTATATGAGATGCAAATATTGTCACAACGCCGACACCTGGGATCCGAATCATTTTGACATGGAGCTTACCGCTGATGAGGTTCTCGATAAGGCTGAAAGATTCAGGAGCTATTGGAAGAATGGCGGAGGAATTACCGTCAGTGGGGGAGAGGCTCTGTTGCAGATAGATTTTCTCCTGGAATTATTTAAAAAAGCTCACGAGAGAGACATTAACACCTGTCTGGATACTTCGGGACAGCCCTTTACAAGAGAAGAGCCTTTTATCTCAAAGTTTACTGAGCTCTTGAAGTACACAGATACAGTTATGCTGGATATTAAACATATAGACGATGAAGAACACAAAAAGCTTACAGGACATACCAATAAGAATATTTTGGATTGTGCTAAGTTTTTATCGGACTCGGGAGTAAACATCTGGATAAGACAGGTTCTTGTTCCGGGTATTACGGATAACGATGAATACCTTCATAAAACAAGGGAATTCATAGCTACTCTACATAACGTTACAAAGATCGAGCCATTAAGGTATCATTCTCTGGGAGCGTTCAAGTGGAAAGAATTGGGAATGAAATATGAACTGGAGGATGTGGATTCACCTGATGACGATGCATTACAGAATGCAAGTGACATACTTAATGGGAGGAAATAGGTCGGATGTTTAGAGAAGGTTTTGTCTGGGGTGTAGCGGCAAGCGCATTTCAGGTTGAGGGTACGGATCCGGATGATGGCAGAGGAACCAGCATCTGGGATACATATGCAAAAGACGGAAAATGTTCCGGTATGGATGGCAAAACTGCCTGTGATCATATGCACAGATATGAAGAAGACTATAAGCTTATGGCGTCCCTTGGTGTCAAGGCTTACCGTTTTTCGGTGAGCTGGGCCAGGATCATTCCGGACGGTATAGGAAAGGTCAATGAAAAGGGAATAAAGCTTTACCGTGACATGATCATTAAAATGAAGGAGAACGGTATCAAGCCCTTCCTTACGCTTTACCACTGGGATATTCCCCAGGTGTTGCAGGATAAGGGAGGATGGCTCAATCCGGAGGTTGTTGACTGGTTCGAAAACTATGCATCTGTTGTTACAGAGTCATTTTCGGATATTGTTCAGGATTTTATCACCATAAACGAGCCTCAGTGCTTTTCCGGTCTGGGATATATTTCGGGAGAGCATGCTCCCGGTCTTAAGGTTACAAAAGAAGAGGGGATAAGGGTTACATTAAATGTGCTTAAAGCTCAGGGAGCAGCAGTTAAGGCTATAAGAAAGCATGCTAAGCAAAAGGTTTACATAATGTATGCACCCACATCGGGAGTTGCTATTCCTGCAACCGATTCGGATGACGATATAGAGGCTGCAAGGCAGGCTTATTTCGGCCTTGAGGATATTACGGGACGGTGGTTCTGGAATGTAAGCTGGTTCTCGGATCCTGTTATGCTTGGAAAGTTTCCTGAGGAAGGCCTGAAAAAGTATAAGGATTATATGCCGAAGATTACGGATGCTGATCTTGAGCTTATAAGCCAGGATATTGATTATTACGGACAGAATATCTATAACGGCTATACGATGCGAATGGGTGCTGACGGAAAGCCTGAATATGTGGAGAGAGCTCCCGGAAGTCCTATTACGGGAAATCATTGGCCTGTGACACCGAGGGCACTTTATTATGGCCCTAAGTTTCTGTATGAGCGTTATAAGAAGCCTATATTTATCACGGAGAATGGTCTTAGTGTTAACAATTGGGTGAGCCTTGACGGAAAGGTTCACGATCCGGAACGTATAGACTTCCTGCACAGATATATTAAGGAGCTTAAGCGGGCAACGGATGACGGTGTTGATGTAAGGGGCTATTTCCACTGGAGCTTTCTGGACAATTTTGAATGGACCTACGGGTATCGTGATCGTTTCGGCCTGGTTTATGTGGATTATGATACGCAGCAGAGAATTCCGAAGGATTCGGCATACTGGTTTAAGGAAGTAATGGATAGCAACGGTGGGGTGATCTAAGTCTCGCTGAATAAGGCTGCCCGGTCGCATTTGTTTTGCGGCCGGGCAGTTGGTGCGTTTAGGGAGGATTTAACCCTATGTGGAGTTTATTTTTGAGGGATGCAACATCTTATTTGATATTTGTAACATTGCGTTGCTTTTTGGGTTGCTTATTGGCGTAGCGAGCAACGCGGAGATTTATATTATGGGATTGACGTTGCTTTGGAGGTTGCTTTTCGGCGTGACGTGCAACTCGGAGGGGATTATCGGAGTGGTGACGTTGCCTCGGGGGCTGCTTATTGGCGTGGTGTGCAACGTGGTATCTCATATCAGGTGTATTATGTTGTTTCAAGATTTGTATTTATGTATGCATTATTCGAATGATTCCAAAACACACCTCCTGTCCCCGCTTTGGGGCGGGTACACTCGGTGTGTTCAGGATCACTGCTTCGCAGTGACAAAAGAAAAATATATACATCCGCTCAAGCAAGCTTGGCGGCTTTTGTATTTATGTGGATACTATTCGAATGCTCCTAAACGCACCTCCTGTCCCCGCCAGGGCGGGTACACTCGGTGTGTTTAGGATCACTGCTTCGCAGTGACTGCATACATAAATACAAAAGTCCTCAAGCAAGCTTGGGCCTTTTGCATTTATGTGGATACTATTAGAATGCTCCTAAACGCACCTCCTGTCCCCGCTTTGGGGCGGGTACACTCGGTGTGTTCAGGATCACTGCTTCGCAGTGACAAAAGAAAAATATATACATCCGCTCAAGCAAGCTTGGCGGCTGTATATATTTTGCTTTTGCATTCGAATAGTAATTTTTTGTTCACAAATTGTATACAAAATAATGGTTGTTTCTTCATAGTCGGATGATAAGATACTAAACATAGAAGATAGTTGATTCGATATTTCCTTTTTCTTTTTTGTAATATAAAAATCTTTTTCATGCTGAGCCGTTTGGAGCATCCAAACGGCTCCCTCCCTTTTCAGGGGTTTTATTTTCCAAGGTTTTATTATAGAATAGTGTTTGTTGAGCCTTTTATCGGGCATAGAGAATTTTGGTGTGGTTTACATAAAACACATACAACTGAAAGTATAACAAGATGGCATACGTTTCGTTTGAATTTTTACTGTTTCTTGCAGTATTATTTTCAATTTACTATATTCCTGTATTAAAGAAATACCAGTGGGTTATCCTGCTGGTATTTAGTGTACTCTTTTATTGTAAGGCCGGTGTTGTATTTATGGTCTTTATAGGAGGAGCGACACTGGTTACGTATCTGGGGTCGCTGATTCTGCAGAGGCTCGTGGACAGTGAAAAGGCCGAGAAGAACGCACTGGGCAAGGGTAATAGGGAAGAAAAAAAGAAGATACATCAGAAATACGAGATAAGAATAAGGCTTGTAATGGCCTTATTTCTTGTGTTGGTATTGGGGGCGTTGGTTTACATAAAATATGCAAATCTAACCCTCGTAATTGTTAACAAAATTATGAACGCACTGACACCGGGGAGCGGAGCGTTTGGATTTATTTATATGATAGTTCCGCTGGGGATCTCGTTCTACAGCTTTCAGGCTGCGGGATATCTGATCGACGTGGCCAGAGGGACAGTCAGGGCTGAAAAAAATATCTTTAAAACATTTCTTTTTCTCATATTCTTCCCGCAGATAGTTCAGGGACCGATCAGCAGATTCGATCAGTTATCGGAAGGGTTGTTTGCATCACACGACTTTGATTTCATAAAGTTTAAATACGGGTTGGAACTGGTTATCTGGGGCTATTTCAAGAAGTGTATAATCGCAGACAGAGCCGTTATCGTGCTGGATACGATTATGAAAGATTATACGGCGTATAGCGGCGCGGCAAATCTATTCGCGGTTTTGATCTATGCACTGCAGCTTTATGCCGACTTTTCCGGAGGTATTGATATTACGCGAGGTGTGGCCGAGGCACTTGGAATTGATATGATCGATAATTTCAGAAGGCCGTATTTTTCGCAGAGCATAAATGAATACTGGACAAGATGGCATATATCCCTGGGTGGCTGGATGAAGAATTATATTTTCTATCCCCTGTCCATTTCAAAGGGAATGGAGAAGATAAAGAAGGGTATCAAAAATTCGGGGTTCGGTCAAACTGCTTACGGAAAGCATGTTTCCAATGTGATCCCCGGTTGTATTTCAACGATCGTTATATTCATAATCATCGGTATGTGGCATGGTGCAGAAGGAAAATATATCGGGTTTGGTCTCTGGAACGGGATCGTAATGGCGATATCGCTTCTGTTAACGCCGGTTTACGAGATCACAAGACAGAAGCTCCACCTGAAAGATACAAATCCGTTCTTCATATTGTTCAGGATATTAAGGACAATGGTGATCATCCTTATCGGATATGTATTTGATATTGCACCGTCTCTTAAGGGAAGCTTTGATATGATGAGGCGTATGGTCTTTGAATCCGATTTCCCGAGGTTTATAGGTGAGGAGTTTATGACGTTATTTGGCACGTCAGAGAAGCAGACTCTGTTGGATTACAGGGTTTTGCTGGCAGCAAGCATTGTCCTTCTTATAGCCAGCATTATACAGGAGAAGACAGGACGAAATATTAGAGAGATGCTTGACGAGAAGCACTATGTGATTCAGGCGGCGTTGGTATTTTTGGGAATAATGCTGACACTGATATTCGGTATTTACGGTCCGGGCTATGATGTGAAGGGCTTTGTGTATATGCAGTTTTAATGGAAACAAATATGTAAATGGAAGATTAGTTGACATAAATTTGATTAGCTATTATACAATCTTATTTACATAATTCCAAATAATGTGTGATATATATTGATAAAGCAAGCTATAAATTATGAAATAGT
>JAILOD010000239.1 GCA_024691015.1 Lachnospiraceae bacterium | reverse complement strand
GATGTTCTCCTCCGATCAGGTGATAGCCGTAATAGGGATCCGCCGCCGGATCATCTTTGGGGAATATCGGAAGGCCGGTAGCCGGATCGATCTCCAGTATAAAAATTCCGCCCGACCAGGAGCCGTAGGTCATCCATATCTTCCCGTCCTTATCCGTAAAGAGTGCAGGGTCTATACAGTTGGGATACTCCTTGTTATTAAAGCCGCCGTGTTTGATATAGCGGGATATATCCGCATCTGCACCCAGCACCTCATAGATGTTGGTCTGTTCAGCCTCTTTTTTTGTAAAGCCCGAATAAACAAGAGTATCGGTATATTCATAAGGCCCTTCAGGCTTGTCTGACACCGCCATACAAAGGTTGGATTTTATATATGTGGATGTGGTGCAGAAATACATCACGTATTTCTTCATGGTCTCGTTATAAAAAATATTCGATGCCCATATGGAATAACCGCCCTCTTCGTTTTGCCCCACATAGGCAAAGGCAGGCTTGTCTCCGTCAAAGATGTTGGAGAACATATTGTCTCCGTTTACGATATAATCCCAGGATTTCAGATCGGCCGATCTTGCCAGAACCTGATGACTTCCCGTCATATAATAATTACCGTCATCCGCTAATATGATCTGCGGATCGTGACAGCTTATCCCGTTGGAATACACTCCGTTATTGACCTCATCCGCACTGCGTCCGGCACTCGCCGACCCACAGCCCGTAAACAGGATTGCTGCAGCCATGGTCGCAGCCATTATTATTCCGATTCTCTTCATTATTCGCCTCTTTTGTTTAAACAAACCTAAAATAATTTAATATAATCTTAATTATACATTCTTTCCTGTAATTATCAATAGTGTGCTTTCCACAATTTTATTACCGCTTTCTTGTATATTTGTTACTGTCCGCTCTTTTTATGTTATTATGAGAAAGCATACTGTTTAGCGAAGATATAAAGACGGAGGTTATTATGAAAAAGACTGCTCTTATCACCGGAGCCTCAAGAGGAATAGGTCGAAGTATTGCAAAAAAGCTGGCCCGTAATGGCTACGAGCTTTATCTTATCTGCCATAACGACAAAGCTGCTCTTAATGATCTCCCCGGTATGCATTTTGCCGGAGATGTAGGAGATCATGATTTTATCAGATCTGTATTTTCGGAAATATCTCATCTGGATGTTCTGATAAATAATGCCGGCATTTCACATATCGGCCTCCTGCAGGATATGTCCGACTCCGAATGGGCTAAGGTTATCAGGACCAATTTAACCTCCGCTTTCAATACCTGTCACGAAGCCATCCCTCTTATGCTTTCATCCGGAAGCGGCAGGATCATAAATATTTCATCCGTATGGGGTCGTGTGGGTGCTTCGACGGAGGTTGCCTATTCCGCCTCCAAGGGCGGCTTAAACGCTTTTACCATGGCGCTTGCAAAGGAGCTGGCGCCCAGCAATATTCAGGTAAATGCAATATCCTGCGGAGTGATAGACACGGATATGAATTCCGGCTTTACACAGGAAGAACGCGAAGAGCTTGTAAATGAAATACCGGCCTGCCGAATGGGCACGCCGGATGATGTTGCTGATTTCGTATACTCTCTTTGCGAAGCAAATACCTATCTCACCGGGCAGGTGATAGATTTTGCGGGAGGCTGGATCTGACTGTCCCCGTATCAGCCTATTTATAATTCTTAATGATAAGACTCCGTATAAACATCTCGGTCTTTTTTATTCTGAAGACCCCTTTAAGATCATTTTTCCGGAAGGCTCTGTATATTGCCTTATCAAAGAATCCGCCCCTTTTGGCAGTCTCTCCCATAACACTTACGGCCTTCTTATACTTCTCACCCTCACACAGCTTCGAATACTCCCTGATCCGCTCCTCTTCAGATGCAGTATTCGAGGGATTAAGATATTTCAGTGTAAGATATTCTCCGGTCAGAACCCTGTAGTACTTTTTGGCCACGGCCCTTTCAAAGAGCCCGCCCTTCTGATACCGTGACACAAAGCTTTCATATGCTCCCAGTGTCTTTTCCATTATGGAAACGATATTTTCGTTATATCTGTGACTGACCGATGCTCCGGAAATCCTGTAATGATATCCGAGAACCGGTAAATATGCAAAGCTGTTACAGTGCTCTATAAGATCCAGCACAAAAACCGTATCCTGTCCCTTGACCAGTCCGGGGGTATAGCGCACCCTGTTCTCTTCTATGACTTCTCTTTTTATAAGCTTACCCCAGGGAGCCCCGACCTCAACACTTCCAAGCCTGACATCTCCTTCCAGGACTGCCATTTCAAGCACATCCCTCTTCCATAAACCGGGGTCCGGATCATCAAGCACCCTTCTTATCTGCCGGTTCGTGTAATTTGTGGCATAGCCGAAAAAAAGAATATCCTTATCCTGCTTTAAATTTTCCTCATAAATTGTCTTTAAGATACCGTCCTCGAGAAAATCGTCCCCGTCCACAAAAAGTATGTATTGACCATTTGCCGCATCAAGCCCTGTATTTCTTGCAACAGATGTTCCCATATTTTCCTGAGATATCACCCTGAGCCTCTCATCCTTCTTAGATAGTGAAGACAGTACCGCCGGTGCATTGTTTGTCGAACCGTCGTTTACCGCGATCACCTCTATCTCCTTAAGAGCCTGATCCAGAATACTGTTTATACAGGTTCTAAGATATTCTTCATCCGTGTTATAGACGGGTATTATGATTGAAATCTTTATATTACTCACTTTGTCCCCGCCTCTTTTTGGTTATGATAAAAAATGCTGCCCAGCCGATCAGACTGATCAGAGAAACAAGATAGGCAATCTTAAAATATCCCGGCTCCCTGTATACCAGGGTAACACTTCCGCTTCCCTTCGGCAGAAGCACCCTTACGCTTCCTCCGTCTCCCTTGGAAACATTAAGAGACGTTCCGTCGGAAAGGTATGCCTCATAACCCTTATAATATATCCTTTGAAGATCGGCATCCGCATCCTTATCCGTATTGTAATTAAAGGTTACCTTATCAAGCCATACAGTGTAATCATTGATCTCTGCCGTGCTGCGGTTTCCCTTTTTTAACAGCTTGTAGTCATAACCGGTCGGAACATAATCTCCGTAATCTCCTTCATCGATCTGCTCGCCGAAGGAATCCTTCAACACTTCATTTGAACGAAGAAGCGTGTCGGAGGTATAGGCTGCATACAATACCGAACAGGCCAGTATAACAAGACTGATCTGCTTCATATACTTTTTTAAAAACTCATTTTTAAAGATGGCCAAAATCCCAGCCACGCAGATACAGGTTTCCGCTATCTGTTTAAACCTGATCGGGAACTGAAAAATACTTATCGCTCTCTTTAACGGTTCTATCTTCTGAAGTGATTTCCACGGAAACCAGGTTGTGGACATGAACAGAAACATTATTCCGATCAGCGAGAGAACCGTTATAAATTTATCCTTTTTATCCTTTTTCTTCATAAAGATCAGGAAATATACGGCAAGCGCCAAAAGTATAAGGCCGCTCCAGCCTATGCTCAACGAATTTTCATTATAAATTCCCATCGCCACCTTATTGGTTGAATGAATACCCTTTCCGGCAAACATCATGAAAAGCTGTGCCGGAAAGATCGCTGACCTGGAAAAATCGATGGATGTCATGTTCGCCTCAAAGCCCAGCCCCGAGGTGTAATAAAACAGGAACGGTACAAGATACCAAACATTCAACAGCACGGTCATTACCGCAGCCTTTACGATCTCGACATATCTTTTTTCCGTGATTACTCTCACCGCAAAGATCACAACAAATATAAACGCTATAATGGCAGCAAAAACTATGCTTAATATATGAGAATTAATAAAACCCGTCATAGCAATCGTCAGGACAGGCCATTTTCTTCTGTCTCCGAGAATAATGTCATAAAGAGAGGCAATGAGAAGCGGCATAAATGCAAGTGCCAGCAATTCTCCGATCGAAAATCTGTACCAGAGCATCTGCTCCCTGTAGGGAAGAAGTGTATAAAGAGCCATCATTATAAAGGCAGCGTCTCTTCTGCCGGTAAGCCTCTTTCCACAATACCAGCTGCTCCCCATGGTGGCTGCATTTATTACGAATATAAAAAACTGATATGCTTTTATTGTGGAAACCCCAAGCATCCTCACAAGGCCGGGTATCACAAAAAAGAGCCAGGGATACATTGTTGCCGAATATCCCATCTTCCTGTTCATCAGAAAATAAATACTCATGGGAAAATGACCGGCGAGAAGCTCATTTCTGGTATTTTCTATTCTTGCCAGATGGTAGCCCATATCGGTCCGCGCCACAAAGCGGTCCCAGAACAGCGGATAGCTTACAAACATAAGCAAACCGAAAACCAGAAGCATCAGAAGCTTTTCCTTATCATTATCATCCTTTTCGAAAAATCCTGTTTTATATGCCCATAACCCAAGAGCAAACAAAGAAATGATCAGACAGATATAAAGGAATATCGTATCTGTATAGAAAGGTCCTTCGGAATGGATCTTAAGATTCTTTATTGTTACGTTCCCCGAACCCGGATAAGTAAATATCACCTTCATAGAATATATATCAAAGCCCGGTTCAAGATGTACTGCAGTGATCAATTCATCGGCGGGAAGGGTATATTCTCCAACAATCCTGTCCCTGTCCTTTATATACATCGTACTGTCAACATCGCCCTGATGATCTATGATAAAATCATATTTTCCACCCTGTATATGAATAAAGGGAGTATTACA
>JAILOD010000114.1 GCA_024691015.1 Lachnospiraceae bacterium | reverse complement strand
TTCCATCTTTCCGGTAACGGTAACATTAACCGCACCGCCGCCTACGCTTGCCGTAAATTCCTTTGTCTCAAGCTCCTTGGCATTTTCTTCCATCTGGCGCTGCATTCTCTGAGCCTGCTTCATAAGATTGCTCATATTGCCCGGCATTCCGGCAAAGCCTCCGCCGCCTCTTCCTTTTCCCATAATTTTTCTCCTTTGTATATTTTTATTCAGGTATTTCTTCTATGTAATCAAATTTCAGGATATCTTTAAAGCCCGGAAGGTTATGCTCGTAAACCTCACCTCTTTCGACATCCACCTTAAAGCTTACCGATTTTCCGGTGATCTTATTTAACGCAGTCTGAAGAGCGGTGTGATTTCTATCGGAATCTATGAACCCCTTCGCCTCAATATCCGGTGCCACAATGATGAGCCTGTCATTGGCAACAGAAGCCCTGCATTGCTTAAGCGCGGACCTTGCGCCTCCGTCAACCTCCGACTGCACCTTTCCCCAGTTCTTCAGAATGGTCTGCATATCTTCGGGAAGCGCCGGCAAAAGCTCTTTTTCCCATTGTTCTTTAGTCACGGGACTGGTTTTTTTTTGAGCCGTTTCGGAAGATGAACCATTTCCACCGGCACCGGGATTTGTTATAACCGTAAAATTCCCGTCCTGCAGCTTTTTCTCTACGTTTGCCAGTCTTTGTGAAATGGATAAAAGATCCGTTTCCATTTCAGGCCGGCACAGGCGGATCAGAGCGACCTCTGTAAGAACCCTCTTATCGGGTGCATATTTTATCTTACTCGAAAGCTCACTCATGGTATTGATAAATCTCATGATCGTGTCGGTGTTCGTGCTGTTTGCATCATCGATCAGCCCCTGAAAGGTTTCATCGGAAACATCGATCATGCTTTTTACATCGGACGAAACACCCACAAGAAGCAGATTTCTTAAATACCATATAAAATCCGACACAAACGCCGTAAGCTCGCGGCCTTCCATGATAACCCTTCCGATGATCTTCAAGGCTCCTGCAGCATCACCGTTATTCACGATCTTAAACAGCTCTCTGAAGGTAGAATTGTCTACCGCTCCAAGAACCTTAAGGGTTTTATCGTATGTAAGCTCTTCTTCGTAATAATAGGATATGCATTCATCCAGAAGGCTCAGGGCATCTCTCATCGAACCGTCGGCGCACTTGGCAATGAATTCAAGTGCACGGTCCTCGGCATTTATCTTTTCAATACCGCAAAGCTCCTTCATCCTCCCCATTATCTCTTCAATGGAGATCCTGCGGAAATCGTGCCTCTGACATCTTGAAAGAATGGTAATGGGAAGACGGTTTACCTCAGTGGTTGCAAGAATAAAAATAACATATGAAGGCGGCTCCTCCAAAGTCTTTAACAGAGCGTTGAACGCTCCGGGAGAAAGCATGTGCACCTCATCCACTATGTATACCTTGTATTTACCGTTACTGGGAGAATACTGAACCTCGTCTATTATCTGCCTGACACTGTCAACACCGTTGTTGGATGCGGCGTCAAGCTCTATCACATTCATTGAGTTCCCCGCCGCGATAGCCTTACAGGAGGTGCACTCTCCGCAAGGGTCACCGCCGTTTGGATTTTCACAATTGACGGCCTTTGCAAAGAGCTTGGCCATCGTGGTTTTTCCCGTTCCCCTTGTACCGCAGAAAAGATAGGCATGGCCTATCCTTTCTGAGATTATCTGATTTTTAAGTGTTTTTACTATAGGATCCTGTCCCTTTACATCCTCAAAACGCGCGGGACGAAACTTTCTGTATAAAGCCTGATACATATTAATCTCCGAAGCTTATACCGAGTAATTTTGCTTCTTTTATGATTGCAGCATCCGGTGAAAGACTCTTAAGCTTTCCGGCAACATCCTTTAAGGGAACCTTAACTATCTCACGGTTTTTATAACCTACCATGAATCCGTACTCTCCCTTGAGGATCAGCTTGCCTGCCTCTGCTCCGAGACGTGATGCAAATACTCTGTCGTAAGGGCAGGGGCTTCCGCCTCTCTGCATGTGTCCGGGAATGGTTACCCTGACCTCCTGTCCTGTCTTTGCCTTAATGGCCTCGGCAACCTCGTATGAAACGGGATGTGCTCTCTTTTCAAGCTTTTTCTTGTAATCCTTCTTGGAAAGCTTGGCATCCTCTTTACTGATGGCACCCTCCGCAACAGCGATGATGGTGAACTTTGAGCCTCTTTCCTTACGGGCATTTATAGCCTTAACGATCTTGTCTATATCGTAGGGGATCTCGGGGATCAGAATGATGTCCGCACCGGATGCCATACCGGCATTAAGTGTAAGGAAACCAACCTTGTGACCCATAACCTCAACTATGAAAACTCTTCCATGTGAATCAGCCGTTGTGTGGATGCAGTCGATAGCTTCTGTAGCGATATCCACAGCGGACTGGAAACCAAATGTCATATCGGTTCCCCAAAGGTCGTTATCAATGGTCTTGGGCAATGTAACAATGTTCAGCCCCTCTTCACGAAGAAGATTTGCTGTCTTGTGTGTACCATTACCTCCGAGAATAACCAGACAGTCCAGATTGAGCTTGTAATAGCTGTGCTTCATGGCTTCTACCTTATTCAGTCCGTTGGGATCGGGATCCTGGATGGTCTTAAAAGGTGTTCTGGAAGAACCGAGGATCGTTCCGCCTCTGGTTAAGATACCGGAGAAATCACCTCCGTCAAGCATACGGTAATTCCCGTAGATGAGTCCCTGATATCCGTTCAGGAAACCGTAGATCTCGATCTGTTCTCCCGAATACAGCAATGACTTAACTACGCCTCTCATTGCGGCATTAAGTGCCTGGCAATCTCCGCCACTGGTCAACAGTCCTATTCTTCTCATAAGCAATACCTTCCCTTCGTTATAAATTATTAAAATAATTATTATATAAATTTACCCTTGCTTTATGTTTCACGGGGATTTATAATCGTAAATGTTTTGGAGTCGTATCGAAGCGGTCATAACGGGGCGCACTCGAAATGCGTTTGTCCTTTTGGGCACGAGGGTTCGAATCCCTCCGACTCCGCTCTTTTTATCGCAACCGACGGTTTTTGCCGTCGGTTCTTTTATTATACCACACCAATTATATCTTGGATATTTTGAATTTTGTTTTCAGCCATAAATTTTTCAATTCCGTCTATGACATCCGTCATAGCAGTGGGTGAATGGAAATTATACATTCCGACGGCCACCGCAGATGCCCCTGCCATCATAAATTCAATTGCATCCTCAGCCGTTGCTATGCCGCCCATCCCTATCACCGGGATCTTAACGGCCTTACTAGCTTCGTAAACCATACGCACGGCAACCGGCCTTATTGCGGGTCCCGACAGCCCACCCGTCCTGTTGGCAAGCACAAAACTTCTCTTTCTGATATCGATCTTCATACCGGTGATCGTATTTATAAGCGAGATCGCATCTGCTCCGGCACTCTCCGCGGCCTTTGCCATTTCCGCAATGCTGGTAACATTAGGAGAAAGCTTCATGATGATCTTTTGCCTCGCCTTTTTCTTAACAGCCTTCGTGATCTTCTCAAGAGCCTCGGGCTGCGTACCGAAGGCAATGCCGCCTTCATGCACATTCGGGCAGGAAACGTTTATCTCAAGCATGGAAACATTGTCGCAATCGCCAAGCCTTTCCACAACCTCAACATACTCGTCCTCGGAATGCCCACAGACATTTACAATTACCTTTGTATCATAACTCTTTAAAAACTCCAGATCTCTCTCAATAAATGTGTCTATTCCGGGGTTCTGAAGGCCGATCGCATTCAACATTCCGGACGGGGTCTCGGTTACTCTAGGGGTCGGATTCCCTTCCCAGGGTTTATTTGCTACACCCTTTGTAACGATAGCACCCAGTCGGTTCAGATCCACCATGGAAGCATACTCCATCCCGCTGCCGAAGGTGCCGGATGCGTTCATAACAGGGTTTTTCAGTGTAATACCGCAGATATCGACTTGTGTATTCATCAGATCTCCACCTCCTTTGCCTCAAAGACCGGACCTTCCGTACAGATCCTGGCATTGTTGACCTGTGAATGATGATCCTTATGAGTGGTTTTCACCACACAGCCAAGACAGGCTCCGACTCCGCAGGCCATCCTTTCCTCCAGGGAAATATAGGCATCGATCCCCTTTTCCTGTGCGTAGTTTTTTATACCCTTAAGCATAGGCATAGGTCCGCAGGCCATAATGATGTCGCTCTTAACATCATGCTCCTTAAGTGCATCTATAACCGTACCCTTAACTCCGGCCGAACCGTCATCGGTGGCAATAATAACATCCGCCGTCCTTTCGAATTCGTCCTTCAGAAAGAGCCCTGCACTCTCTGAGCGGTAGCCTAAGATCACAACAGGCTTAACCCCTTTTGAAGATAGCTCTTTCGCAAGAGCATAAAGAGGCGGTGCACCTATTCCTCCACCCAGAAGCGTTATGCTTTTTCCTTTGATAAGCTCCTCATCCGTGGGAAATCCGTTTCCGAGAGGACCGATGATATCCACTTCTTCGCCTTCCTTAAGGGTACTTAACTCTTTAGTTCCGTATCCCACGTTTCTCCAGACTATGCTTAAGCTTTCATTCTCTTTATCTATGTCGCAGATACTTATGGGCCTGCCCAGAAGATGTGCTTCAGACTTTGTATTTACCATTATGAACTGACCGCTTTTCGCCTCTATCGCAGCCTTGGTGGAAAGCGTCAGGCCGAATATTCCTTCCGCAAGCTTCCTCGTATCTGTTACCTTTGCCTTTGTACTGATCAATTCGATCCCTCCCGTTCTTTACGCCTTGTAGACAATTACGCCACCGGCTATTGTATATTTTACCTTTCCGGGCAGCTTCTCCCCGAGAAATGGTGAATTCTCCGACTTTGAATTAAATTTCTTATAGGTCGTTTCCTCATCCGTTGAGAATATTGTAATATCGGCCGGTCTTCCTATATCGATCCTTCCGGCCTCAAGTGAATAAAGCTCTGACGGAGAGAGACTTATTCTTTTTACAAATTCGCTGACCGAAAGCTTTCCCGGCTGTATCAGGTTTTTAACCGAAAGGGAAAGAGCTGTTTCAAGCCCTAAGATCCCGCTCGGAGCCTTGCCGAATTCGTCAGCCGCCTTTTCCTTTTTGGTATGAGGCGCGTGGTCTGTTGCTATCATATCTATGGTACCGTCTGCAAGACCTTCAACTATTGCCTGCCTGTCCTCCTCTGTTCTTAACGGAGGGTTTATCTTTGCATTAGTCCCGTATTTTTCCACGGCTGCCTCCGTAAGAGAAAAATGATTGGGAGTCGCCTCCGCATGAATAAGACCCTTTTTATCCTTCTTCTTAGCCTTTCGAATAAGCTCAACGCTTTCCTTTGCGCTCACATGCTGGATGTCGATCTTACAGTCATATTTTAAGGCAAGCTCCAGATCACGCTTAACCATTACGATCTCGGCCTCTCTGTCAGCACCTTTTATTCCAAGCCTTCCCGAAGCTTCTCCTTCGTTTACACCGGCCACGCCGATATATGCACCATCTTCCTCATGAAAGCTTAAGGGGACCTTCAGCACTGAAGCTTCTTTCATGGCGGAAATAACCAGCTGTTCATCCATTATGGGAGACCCGTCATCCGTAAAGCCCTTAACGCCGGCCTTAACGAGAGCCTCCATATCCACAAGCTTTTCTCCGGCACGGTTTAAGGTAACCGCCGCAGCCTGATATACGTGTATATCCTGCGCATCACATCTTTTCTGAACCAGCTTGAACTGCTCTTCGTTATCTATTGCAGGCTTTGTATTGGCCATCAGGATAACCGAGGTATAGCCGCCCGCTGCCGCAGCCTTCGCTCCCGAATATATATCCTCTTTCTCGGTAAATCCCGGATCCCTGAAATGAGAATGCACGTCCACAAAGCCCGGTGTCACATACAGGCCCGTTGCATCTATGACCTCAAGAGAAATCTTCTGTCCGGAAAGCTTTTCCGCATTCTTATATTCTCCTCTGAGTGCCGCCTCGTCGATCTCGTTTTCAACGCCTGCAACCAGACCGTCAGCTATAAGAATATCCGCCTTTCCTTCTCTGTCGTTTGCGGGATCCATTACAAATCCCCCTTTTATCAAATATGCCTTTCCTATCGGATCCTTCATTTTTTAAGTTCCTCCACTATTCGTGCAAAATCCATTCCGTGAGATGCCTTCACCAGAATACTGTCGTTTTCTTTTAACAGCTCATCCTTCTTTTCAAAAAAGCTTTCTATATCCTTGAAATAATGGATCTCTGTACTGCCGCCGGCCTTCTCTGCACCCTCCTTCATAGCCACAGAGATCTCTCCTATGGAGATAAGCATATCAACTCCGGTCTTTACTGCATATTCGCCTACTTCTGCATGCATCTGCCTTTCGCCCTCTCCCAGCTCGTACATATCTCCCAGAATGGCCACTTTTCTGGTGTCCGCAAGCTTTAAAAGATCCAGCGCTGCCTCGGTGGATGCGGGATTTGCGTTGTAGCAGTCATCGATTATCGTGAATTTACCCGTATTTATGATATTTGACCGGCCGGCCATTCCCTTGTTTTCCCTAAGGCCCTGCCTGATCTCATCCTCACTCAGTCCCAGAAGATCGCCTATAAGTGCCGCACAGACACCGTTCATTACCATATGATCTCCGGGAAGAGGTGTATGAAGGGACTTTATTGTTTTTTCTTTTCCGTCCCTTATCAGCTTCACATCAAAATCGCTGCCCTTAAGCCCGTGATTTTTAACATTTACCGCCTTTGCATCCAAAGCGTCTTCTTTCATTCCGTATTTATATATCCTGTGCCCGAAAACCCGGCTTTCATCCAATTTGGACAACAGGTCATCGTCACCGTTAACCACGGCGATCCCTTCTTTTTTCAGAT
>JAILOD010000103.1 GCA_024691015.1 Lachnospiraceae bacterium | reverse complement strand
TTGTCTGAAATGATCATAAAAGCCGGAAATGCTGATGTTGCTAAGTTTTCGCAGGAAGAATCAGAGTATATCAGAGAAGAATTATTTGATTTTTTATTGCCTAAAAAGACCGAAAACGGTATAGAAATAATTGATGAGGATAAGGCCGTAGAAAGATTCGAACTGCTGACACAATACCAGCTTAACATGCATTATCAGCTTGGTAAGGAAGTTCAAAATAAATTGAAGACAATGTATCCATCTGATAAGTATCCTGAAACAGAAGAGGGCAAGAAGCGTGCTCTGGCTGCAGCACAGAGTATTGTTGAAAAAACTTCACAGCTGGGTAAGACAAACGACGGTTTTCAAAATTTGTTAACAACCATAGCTTGGAGTGATGATTATTCGTTTTTCATAGAAGGTGTGTTGAAAAGGCGCTATAGGAATACAGATAAGATGCCTGAAGAAAAAAATATTGCAAATTTTTTAGCTAAAGTTTATTCATATAACATGGATTACTATAAAAAGAAAGTCCTGAACGAAGAAGAACGTGAGACAATGAATATAGGGGCAGATTTTGCCGCTCTTGGTATCAAAATAAAGATAACAGACGATGATCTTGAAAAAATGGGGTTGGACGTTGATGCGATCCGGGAGGAAGAGAAAAAAACAAATAAAGAATTCATAGACAGGATGAGAAACAATTATCTTGATCCATTGCAGAGCAAGTATAAGATCATTCCTGTGAATAAAGACCGGTTATACAGCAAAATTGAATTAATGAAAAGACAGTATGGGAATTTGCCTGATCTAAATAAGAAGGTTGAGTTTATTTCATTAAATGCAAGACGAAGTGAGATAACGAAGAACTACAAAATAAGGCACGTTGGTCACCATCTCACAAGCGGTGAGAAAAAACAATTCAAGGATTGCACGAAATCATTTCTGAATCCCACAACAAAATATGGGAAGCCTGATCATGCTGCTTTTAATAACACATTGGAACAGTGCATTTTACATTATAAATATCTGCATAATGTAGGAAGAGGAAAGGAAGCGGATGCTTTTGTAAAGCATATAAAAGCATCAGCAGAAATTATAAATGAGAGTTATTTGTCGAAAATTCAAAATGATAATCCTAAATTAACGGGACGTACCTTAAATGAAACTTTTAGGAATTATTTCAACAAGCTTATAAAGAATGTAGAAAAAGACGGGTTCGTTGAAAATATAGACGAAGCCGAAGAGAAAAAATATTTAGCTAAGGGTATGGCAGAGATGAGGGATCCTGCAAAACTGGGATATCCTTCGCCTGATAAGCTGAATGATCTTAGTAACCTGTATGATCAGTTCAGTAAAGCTGACAGAAAGCTCCATATAAACTCGTCTGAGTACAAAAAACTGAGGAATGCACTTAAAAAGGCCGATGAACTGAAGAATCAGCTTAACGGTAAAGAGATGAGTGAATATGATAAGGAAAAGATGCTGATAATAAGTAAGGAAATTGAAACAACAAGTCTGGCTTACCTGAAAGGAAAAGGAGTGAGCAGATCTACCGAAATGGGTGAGGACAGGTATATGGCTGCATTATCGGCGCTTCATTCCGTGAATCCTCAGGCCGCCTCAAAGATCAGTAAGGTTCATTTTGAGCACAATAAGGATTATATTAAAGCAGCTAACTCTTTGGGGTTATCCAAAAAGAATAAATTAAAACAACCTATTTCAATGGAAGAATTGGAAAACAGAGCAAAAATGAAAAGGGAAGATGTTAAAGAGCAAAGAAGGACCAGGGCAAGGAAGCCTCGTGAAGCAGATAAGGTTAAAAATGAGCCTGAAAACCTTATACAATGGTAAAAATGCACAAAAAAGGGTCATCCAATAAGCTGCTTGAAGGGTAGTATAATGTTAAAAACAGAGATAATTTCACAGGACAGCTTTTCGTTATATTCTGCATATATTCCGGCTGATGCGATGAAGGAGTTGAAAAAGAAAAAATCGATCTGTATAGGGTTGTGCACGGAAAACGGTAAACCCTGTGGAGCCGTTGTATTTTCTAACGGTCAGATACCCGACAATGACGAAAAGGTTATGGTCATCGAGTCGGTCAGTATAGATAAATTGTACCGTACAAAAGAAGTGATCGTATCTATAATTGATGAAGTGAGTGAGAAACTCAGATCACGCAATATAGCGGGTATCGTTTTACAGATACTTTATCCGCGCGAAAAGGAATATGAAGACCTGCTGGATGAAGGGTTTGAACGTTTGGAAGATGGCAATACCATTTACGAAGCGTCCTTTGCACAGGTCTACAAGAATCCGATAATACAAAGGCTGACATTACTTGGCAAGGACTGCAGGGTATCTCCTGTGAGTGGCTTGTCGGCGACAGAGACGAAAGAATTTTTAAGTGATATGGGAAAGCGCTTTCCCGAGACCTTTTCTCCGAAACATCTTCCGGGAACCTGGCTTAAAGACTTGAGTCTGGTTTATTACAAAGGGGAAAGGATTGAGGGTTATGTGCTCTGTTCATCCGTTTCGGATGAAATGATCTATGTCGGAGCTCTGTATATCGAAAATAATGACAATTCGGTTTTATCGGCCCTGCTTGGCATCCTTGGTAAGAAAATACATAATGAAAGCTCTTTTACGAAGGTGATGTTTGCGGCTGCATCGGATGAGGGAAAGAAGATCTGCGATTATATGGTAAATGATGTTGAGGACGTTAAGCTTACTGTAGTACATAATTTTTATAAAAGTATTAATTAAGAATGGCGGGAAGAAAAATGAGTGAAGAAACTAAAAAAGAAACAGAAGAAGTATTGGATATCACAGAAGATGAATTATATGAGGCATTGGTCTATACCAGGTCAAACGGGTTGCTTTCGGTCTTTAATGAGCTTATGAAGGAAGAGCTTGAAAACACGGCAGAGCTTTCAGTGGGGGCTAACGGCCTGCCCTGTATAGATGCAACGATTTCCTCATACAGCGTCAGAATGTCGTATTTTCCGGTGGGCAGTACCAATACGGACAGTTTTATCCTGGCTATACGCGCGGCTGTCATGAATGGAGAAGAAGGGGGAAGTGCGGGACGGATGATCGCCTGTGAGAGCTTTAATATTTCATCGGTTATCGGCACTGCCGTATATCTTCCGGATGACGGCAGCGTGGAATACCGCATATCCGTTCCGGAGGTCGGGGGGCTTCAGGAGGAGGATCATTACAGATTTCTGTTTGATATGCTGATCGCCGGGGCAGATGAGCTTAAAGATTATTTGGAGGATTAAGTCATGCCTGATTATCTGCAAAAGAAAAAGACTGAACAGAAAACGATCCAAACTACAGTTCAGGCACAGAAGAGCTCGAAAAAGCTTATGCCTGTGCAGAACAGTAAGACCAAGGTTATCGGCAGGTCAGAGCTAAACGCACCCATTCCCAGGGCTGCCGTTGAAAAATCCGTAACGAACAGCATCAAGAGCTTTTTCCATATCGGAAAAAGTAAGAAAAAACAAATGCTTAATGTTTCTGCTCCGGATGACCAGAATGCGGTTCAGGATGTGAAGGTTAGGCATGAAGCGGCAGTGGACCTTACTGAGGCCGAGCGTATTTCGAAGTCAGATATCGAAAAGGAAAGCGTATGGAACAGCTATAAAGAGCTTGCGGAGAATATCATTTCATCTGATGAGTACAACGGTTATCCCGAAAAGGTGCAGAACATTGTAAATAAGCTCAAGGATATTTCTGTGGCTCATCAAAACGAAGAAGTCCGCTACAGTCTGGAAATGGAATTAGGGGAGGAGATAAAAACCGAGCTTGCGCCCCGGAAGGCTGAAATGGACAGGGATCTTGCAACGCTTGAAGGTATTGCGGATGAGGCTCAAAAAGAAGCTTTTTCAAAGGAGATCGAGGGCAAGTATAAAGATGTTGAAGTAATGACCATGATCTCTACAGTGCTGTTTTCCAACCTCAGAGGAAATCTGGACGTTGAGGGGCTTGATAAAAAGGCAAAGTTTTTAAATTGTGAGGATGACTGGTTCTTAGAGTCCAAACAGCTTAAAAAGGAAAAGCACGATCTGCAAAATAATGTCTATGATACAAAAGTAGTATATTTCCCCAAGACCAATGATTATTCCGATCAGCCTCTGTTTTCCAGCGAGCCCGCTATGGAGGATGTTGCACAGGGAAACGTGGGAGATTGCTTTTTGATTTCCTCACTCGCGGTTATTACAGGAAAGAATCCCGATTTTATAAAAAACTGTATGAAGGATGAAGGAAAAACCGTTGTTGTAAGGTTCTTCTCCGGCAAGGATGGAAAGCCGGTTTATGTACGTGTAAATAAAACGGTTCCTGCCAGAGGCTACAGAGGAAGAGATAATAAATCGCTTTATAAAAACTCTGAAAAGGAAATAGGGGCGAAAAATGTTCTGTGGGTTAAGATGTTCGAAAAAGCATATGCAGTTTTCGTTTCGCATGAGAGAAAGCACGGGTCAGACGAATTTAAAAGATATATGAAAAATACTATAACCGGATCTCCAAACGGCATGAAAATACTGGATGCCGGACAGCAGAGTTACTTTCTGGAAATGTTCACCGGGAAAAAGTATGACCAGGAATTCCTTATGGGAGGTCCTAATGTTCTTATTTATCAGAAGGCAACAAAGATTTCCGAACTCTTCAAGGCAGTCAGAAAAAGTAATAAGACAGACGGCATATTTAAAAATAATGTTATCTTCAATAAATACGAAAAATATCTTAAGAGTTTTATGAAAAAGAATTTTGATTCGTTTAATCGGGATGAATTCGGATTTGTAAACATGGTCGATCTCGACATGTTTATTTCAAATATTGATATCAATGATATGCCACAGCTGAATCTGGGAGACGGGGTTGATGAGCTTGAGCTTAGAAAACAGTATCTTGATTATTTCAGAAAGAGTGTTCTTGAATCCGGCCTGCTAAGAAATACGATCAATACCACAGGAGAATATTCTGATAATGAGAAGAATCTATACGATAAGATAGACAGGGCTGCAAGAGCAAACAAGATCATGACGGCAAACGTTTTAGGTCATGCTCTGCATGCTAAAAAAGGAGCCGGAGCCAATGGTGAGGCTGTCGTCTTCGGTGTTGCCTCTTCTCACGGCTACGGAGTCCTCGGAGTGGTCGAAAAGGAGGTCACGATAGGAAAAAATAAGGTGATGCAGCGTTTTGTCAGGGTTGTTAATCCCTGGAAAAATCACAAGGTTCGTCTCTATGATAAGGATACGTTCTTGCCATATATGGCAGATGAAAAGAAGGAAGACGGAAGCGTTTATGATGCAAGGGGCGAGTTCCTTATGGAGTTCAGGGATTTCTATTATACCTTTGGCAATTTACTGACGGAGAAATAAGAGGTGTTTTTGGTGTTATGGCGGGGCTCGTTTTAATATTAAGTTGCTTGATGGCTAAGGAGCAGGTTTTTTCGCTCCTTAGCCATTGTTTTTTGAGGTTTATGGCTCGCGATTTGCGGGATGGATGGCTAAGGGGTGCGGAAACTTGATCCTTAGCCAATGCTATGTGTGGGTTTATGGCTCGCGATTTATGTGATGGATGGCTAAGGGGTGCGGAAACTTGATCCTTAGCCAATGTTATGTGTGGGTTTATGGCTCGCGATTTATGTGATGGATGGCTAAGGGGCGCGGAAACTTGATCCTTAGCCAATTTAAGAGTTTATCGTATGCCTTAGGATCGGGAAAAAGTGATCTGAGGCATACAAAAACAAGTTAAACAGGGAATAGAAAGCGTTGGCG
>JAILOD010000076.1 GCA_024691015.1 Lachnospiraceae bacterium | reverse complement strand
TAAGGATACAAAAGACACCGATATAATGCCTGAAAATCTGCAGAAATCGGAAATGGAAAAGCATAAAGTATTAAGACTGTCAAATCAGGAATCCAACAGGCTTACAAGAGAATGCCTTGAAATAGCAATGATCCGCCTTCTTGCCGAAAAGGATATCGAAAAGATCTCGATCACCGAGCTTGTAAAGGTAGCCGGAGTATCGCGTACGGCATTTTACTCAAACTATTCTACGAAGGAGGATGTTCTCTCCTCTCTCCTTAACCAGATGGGAAACGACTTTGTTAATCTGATCTGGCCATACATCGAAAAACAGGATTATAAGGAATTATTCAGGCAGCTGCTTTTGCGTATCAAAGAGGAATCCGGTACTGTAAAAATATTTGCAAAAGCCGGAATGCATCACAGATTATCGATTGAGATGGAAAACGCCATTTTAAAGAAGACCCCCGACCTCACACGCAGGGAAAAATATATAATTACCGGCTTTTTCGGAATGTTTGTAAATATCCTTATGGAATGGCTTCGTAATGATATGGAAGACGACATCGACGAATTATCGGATATATGCAACGAGATATTCTTCATTGCATTTAAACAGATGGATCAGAAAAGACGTTCACAGGAATAAAAAAACAGGCTGTTAGTTACTGAACAGCCTGTTTTTATTTATTATTCTTTATTATCCTCAGCGGGTGATACAAAATCCGATCCCGAAAGATTATCCGTACTTGCGTTGTTTTCCTGAACTTCAGGCGTTACCGTTGTTTCCTGGGCACCGCTTACAAAATCGCCTGATGTGTAAACAGGTGTTTCTCTGTTCTGAGGAGCCGTGTAGGTTGACTGCGATGAATAGGTGTTATTATAAGTATTTGTATTGCCGTACATCTCTCTTGCAGTTGTATCGATAATGTTTTCCGTACCGGAAAGTCTTCTGTAAAGACGTGCGTTTGTCTGCTCCATATACGGCCCTACATATACAACGTAAAGGATACCGCAGGTAAAGCCCGAAAGGATCATCCAGCCTAAAAATGAAAGATCCAGCATAAAGGCTGCACCCTTATGTCCCATCATCATTTCTTTTGAGCGGGCCATTGCAGTCTTATAATCCACCGAAGGATCATCTACAAGAATATAACGGACCATTCTGTATTCATAGCTTTTGATGATACCGGGTACAATAAATAAAAGAGACCACAGAAAGATAAATAAACCGGTCAATAATTGTACTGCAACAACATTTAAGTATGATTTTCCTTTAAAAATGTCAAAAACAGATTCGATATTTCCCTTTTCCGGATAAAAGTTTTTCAAAAAGAATAATGCAACTCCGACAGATAAAGGGCTCAGGGCAAATATCGAAATTGCAGCAGATACAAGCGTTCCCCCAAAAGCCGCCAGTGTCGAACCGATTCCGGAAAGAAAACTGGCAATTGCCGAATACATAAGGATTACTACTATACAGTTTCCCATATTATTGGAAATATCATTTTTTGCAAGATTTTTCAACTCCGCTCTTGTCCAGCTCATATTAATTATTTCCTCCAAAAATTTAAAGATAATTCTGATATAAGTATATGCAAATTCCTTTATCAGAGCATAAAGATAATACTACCTATGTAATTTTTTGTCAAAAAAGCCGTTCAGATGTCTGTTTAAACATCCGAACGGCTTTTAATATTAATGATATGTGGCTTAATCTACAACTACGCCCTTCTGGAGCATAATATTTGCATAAAGAGCCGACTCACCGGTAGCGATGATGGCATATACCTTCTTAGCCTCATCATAGAACTTGAAACGCTCGATCTGGCCGATAGCATTCTTGCCGCGCTCATCGTGCTTTGCAACGATCTTCTCGTACTCATTCCAGATGGGAGTTTCAACGTTGTCACCCTTCATTACTTCCATAAGGTTTACGGGCTTTTCAACATAGGTATCGAGAGGGAATACCGTAAGGATAGCGTCGAGAAGTTCAGGAACGCCGTGTCCGTCTGCACGGATTACGATACAATCCTTACCCATGCTTTCAGCCGGAAAGTTTCCGTCTGAAATAACGAGTCTGTCAGAATGACCCATCTCTGCAAGTACCTTTAAAAGCTCGGGTGATAAAATCTTGGGAATACCCTTTAACATGATAAATACCTCCTGAAATAATTTTATATTCAAAACCTGAAAGGCTTTGTTTTCCAATTTTAGATTTAGATAAAATGAGCTGCCGCCGAAGCGACAGCTCAAAAGTTGTGACCTTACGAAAGATTCGCATATCTCACTTCAATTTCCTGCCCCCGCCGCTTTGCGGCTCTATTGCGGCTTTCGCCGCTGGGCAGTCAATTTTCGTGAGATTCCTGCTTCGCAGGCGGTCTTAAGCCAAAAGCACCCTTGCAAGCAAGCTTGCAGTGTGTTTTGTCTTAATCCCGTTGCGAATAGTAATACTTAGTCGTAAAGGTTTGGAGCGATCTCGGGATCTTCCATGGTTGCTGCATCATACCAGTAACCGTTTGTAGGATAATCCTGAACGGGATCTCCGTTAGCTGCCTGAGTCAGAGCGTAAAGTGCATAGTAGCCCATCATCAGAGGAGACTGTGTAACTGCACCGTACATTGTGCCGTCAGCAATGTTAGCCTTGATAACTGAACCAGCGTCGAAACCAACACCGATAACATCGCCTGCTGCAGCGTCGCTGCCAAGCTTGTCAAGGTTATCATTTGCCTGAAGAAGACCCTCAGCTGCTGTCTGGTTAGAACCGAATACACCGATTGTGTCATCCTTTGAAAGGATTGTAGCAGCCTCAGTTGAGCAAAGCTCAACAGTTGTCTGTGCAGGAACAGCAACTTCGATAACTACGTCTGTGTCACCGCTGTCAGCGCCGGTAGCTGCGTTTACATAGAACTCGTTTCCTTCTACAGAAACAGTCTTGCCGTCAGCATGGATAAGTTCGATCATCTTGTCAACAAATCCAAGACCACGCTGCTGGATGTTAAGAGCGGTAGCATCCTGGTTGATCTCACCGATACGAACGGGAGCACTTGCATTTGCGATAACGTCCTTAAGAGCCTTGTACATGTTCTCAGCTGCTACGTTACCTGCTGCTGTGTTATCTGTAGCAACAGTTGCAACTACTGAACCTTCGGGAGCCTTGTCAACACCTGTATCGAAGCAGACAACAGGGATTCCTGCATCCTTAGCCTTCTGAAGGGGCTCGATAACTGATGTTGTGTCGCAAGCTGCAAGACCGATTCCGGCGGGCTTTGCTTCGATATCAGAGTTGATCATGTTAACCTGGTCAGCGATATCTGACTCTGAGTTGGGACCATGTGCATCGTATGTGATACCAAGCTCTTCTTTAGCCATATCCATACCCTTAAGGGCTGCCTGCCAGTAGGTAGACTGGAATGACTTAACATCGATAGCGAAGTTATAAGCTTCTTTAGCAGTTACACCCTCGAAAGGTGTGCCTGTAAGCTTATCGTTAGCGTCTGCATTGGGTGTCTCAGCAGCAGCTGCATCAGTTGCTTCCTCAGCAGGAGCAGCCTCCTCAGCGGGTGCAGCCTCTTCTGCGGGTGCAGCTTCCTCAGCGGGAGCAGCCTCCTCTGCAGCGGGTGCCTCAGCAGCAGGTGCCTCAGCGGCAGGTGCAGCGGCATTTCCGCAACCAACAACCATGCTGGCAACCATAGCTACGCTTAAAAGCGATGCCAAAACCTTCTTTTTCATCTTTGTTCCTCCTTAAAAAATAAGTTAAAATGTTTTTTATATAAACAGCTTTCGCTGTTCATACCTTGTTAATATTTTGTTCACACCTCGGCATTATATATCAGGTCGATAATAAATGCAAGAACAATTATTGTAAACCATAACAAATTTTTCAAATGACATAATTCCGATCAGCAATCTTTACATTGCAGCAGCCCTTCTCTGCTTGATAACATCGATGATAACAGCGCCTATGAGCACTAAACCCATGATGATCTGCTGCCAGTTTGCTTCCAGCCCGATGAAAGGAAGACCTGTTTTAAGAAGCTGGATGACAAGCACACCTATAAGTGTACCTTCGATGGAACCGACACCACCGGCTGCTGAAACACCGCCGACAATGGCACCGCCGATAGCATCAAGCTCAAGACCTGCACCGGTACCGGGCTGTACTGTAGGAGTTGCTGCCGCATAACCGATAGATGCAAGGCCGGCAAAAAGTCCGCAGATCGCATAAGCTGCTATATGGTAAGCCTTAACATTTACACCTGAAAGCCTTGTAGCTTCTTTATTGGAACCGATAGCGATCGTGTAACGGCCCATACGTGTATGATTTAACACAAAGGCCATTATAACAACAAATACGATAACTACTATGATACCTGTTGGATATTTAACCTTGTTGATGGAAAGCTTGAAGAGATTGTGGAACCAACCTTCAGCAACCTTTGCAGTAGGCCACGGAACAGCCTGCTGGTTTGCGATCCTGGTACCGAGACCACGCGTGATCATACAGGTACACAGCGTTGCCAAAAACGGCGGCAGATCCATAATGGCTACCAGAACACCGTTTACACAACCTACCAATAAACCGAACAGGACGCAGAAAAGCATTGCTGCTATTACGGGCCACTTGTGATCGCGGATAAGGAAACCGCCGACAAGCGCGTAACATACCATACCTGTTCCTATTGAAAGGTCAACGCCTCCCGTTATAAGCGGGAAGGTAACACCGATTCCCAATAATACAAAGTAATATGTTGTGTCGAGCATGAGGATTATCGTGGTGTATTTACGAAAGTCCTTACTGATCAAAGCAAAGATGATGTAAAGGGCTATCGCAACCAAAAGCACAATAAATTTTTGCTCTTTAAATATTTTTTTCATTATATCTGCTCCTTCCCTTTAGTCCTGAATATTACGAGTAGCCTTGTCCATGATAAGCTCCTGGCTGGCTTCTTCTATTGCGATCTCACCGGTCTTCTTACCTTCGCACATAACAACTATACGATCACTCATACGAAGGATCTCAGTCATTTCGGAAGAGATCATGATGATCGATTTACCCTGCTCTGCAAGCCGGTTCATAAGCTTGTATATCTCATTCTTTGCACCTACGTCGATACCTCTTGTAGGCTCATCGAATATAAGGATGTCAGAGTTTTTAACAAGCCATTTTGCGATAACGACCTTCTGCTGGTTTCCGCCTGAAAGGTTTACAACAAGCTGATCCGATGAAGGAGTCTTTGTTGCAAGCTCTTTGATATATTTTTCGGAAACCTCCTTTTCCTTGCCCTTATCAATGAAGAGACCGTTCATATAGTCTTCAAGACAGGCAAGTGTAGAGTTTTCGATAATGGTCTTCTGAACAACGACACCATATCTTCTTCTGTCCTCGGAAAGATATCCGATACCGTGACGAACTGCGTCCTCGGGAGAATTGATCTCAACCTTCTGACCGTTGATATAGATATCACCGCTCTGCTTGGGATCTGCACCGAAGATAGCACGTGCAGTCTCTGTACGACCGGCACCCATAAGGCCGGAGAAGCCGAGGATCTCGCCCTTCTTAAGCTCGAAGGAAACGTCCTGAACCATTTTACCTGCATTAAGATGCTCAACCTTGAGAACAACGGGAGCATCAGGTGCAACCATGCTCTTCTCCTTGGGTTTTTCATAGATGACACGACCAACCATCATGTTGATGATGTCTTCTTTTGTACAATCCTTTGTGATGAGCGTTCCGACATAAGTACCGTCACGCATTACGGTAACACGGTCTGTGATGACCTTGATCTCATCCATACGGTGTGAGATATAAACGATACCGAGCTGCTGCTCACGAAGGTCACGGATGATCGTGAAAAGATCCTCTATTTCCTTTTCGGTAAGAGCTGCTGAAGGCTCGTCGAAGATGATAACCTTACAATTGTGGGAAATGGCTTTTGCGATTTCACACATCTGCTGTTTTCCGACTGTAAGATCACTCATTTTTTCTGTAGGATCGATATGGATCTTAAGACGCTCAAACAATGCCTTTGAATCCTCTATCATCTTTTTGTCATCGATCATAAAGCCTTTTCTGGGCTCACGACCTATAAAGATGTTCTGGGCAACGGTAAGATCTCCGACCATGTTAAGCTCCTGATGCACGATAACGACACCGTTATCCTGAGCTTCACGTGTATTGTGGAATTCAACATTTTTGCCCTCGTAGATGATCTCACCATCATCCTTTGTGTAAATACCGGTCAGCACCTTCATAAGTGTAGACTTACCGGCACCATTCTCTCCCATAAGAGCGTGAACTTCACCTTTTCTGACCTCAAGCGAAACGTGGTCTAAGGCATGGACACCGGGAAAGGATTTATCTATATCTTTCATTTCAAGAATAACGTCACCCATATTCCTTTACCTCCTAACCACTAATTTCTGCGCCGTCTTGCACTAACGTCGGCATAAACGGCAACGATAACGATAAGACCTGTAACTATGAGCTGAATGTCCTTTGTGAAGCCCATAGCAAGAATACCCTCCTGAAGAAGGGAAATTATAAGCACTCCGATAACGGTACCGCCGATGGATGCAAGACCTCCGGCCATTGATGTACCACCCATAACGCAGCCTGCGATGGCTTCATTATTGTACTGGTCGCCGTAACCGGGCTGAACAGTTGTATAAACCGCAACAAAGAATATAGCTGCGATACCAACAAGAAGACCGCACATTGTGTATGCAAGCATCTCCCACTTCTTGGTATTAACACCGGAAAGACGAACTGCTTCACGATTTGAACCGAGACATAAGATGTAACGGCCGAAGCGTGTGTTGTTTAATATGATAGAGCAGATAACTGCTGCTACAAGGAAAACAATAAGACCTGTGGGAATGTTTCCCGCTTTTGCAAGATTACGGAACCAGCCGCTGGGCTGATCTGTAAGAGGCCAGGATACTGACTGTGTTTTAGTATAAACAGCCGCAAGACCCTTTGCGATATTCATGGATGCCATTGATACGATGAACGGAGGAACCGTCCAGTATGCAACCAGATATCCGTTGAAGATTCCAAACAGGAAGCCTATAAGTATGCTTAAAACAAGGCATACACCCATAGGAAGTCCGAATTTGGTAAATGTGTAGCCCGAGATAAGGGCACAACAGAACATTACGGGGCCGATAGAAAAGTCGATTCCGCCGGTGGCTATAACAAAGGTTACACCGAGAGAAAGGAAGCCCAGAAAATACACGTAGTTCAAAGCATTAAGAATTCTTGCCTTGCCAAAGAAACCGGGCACCACCGCACAGAACACAAAATACATAAGGATCAGTACGAGAGTCAGGATGATACGATTAAAACCAAGTTTCTTGACGATTGGATTTTGTTTGATCTTTTCCAATTTTCTCCCTCCAAATTATAATATTTTTATAAAGCGAACATAAAATGAAACGTTTCGCTCTACCAATTATCCTATAAAAGCTACCCAATGTCAACAAATTTAATAGGGATAATACGGGAAATAAATATAATAATATTCACTTATTGTTGCAAATATTTGTAATAATATTTAATAACATCTTTTTCTTTTCGATTCAGATTGTACTTTCTGCATATATTTTAAAGCATTTGACAGCCAGCTCCCTGTATTAAAACACCTGTTTATAATTACAATGTAAACGTTTCGTTACTATATATAGTGTTCAGAC
>JAILOD010000072.1 GCA_024691015.1 Lachnospiraceae bacterium | reverse complement strand
CCATGGGCTTCATGTACATATGGCGCGGCATGGCCTATGTTATTTCCAACAATAACTGGGCGTCCGGCATGGACGTGGCCGGCTTCTCCGATTTCGGAAAGGACGGTTCAATAGGACCTTATATCATACTGATAGCGGCCTATGTGGCCTTCTTCATAATGACCCGGTGGACGAAATTCGGCCGCCACATCTACGCGGTGGGTTCCAACGCGGAGGCTGCCCGGATTTCGGGTATCAATGTGGACAATACCATCATTTCCGTCTACACCATCATGGGCTTCCTGGCCGGACTGGCCGGAGTGCTTTCGGTTTCCATCTATGCTTCAGCCCAGCCGAACATGCAGTACGGCAAGGAGATGGACGTTATCGCAGCCTGCGTTATCGGCGGTGTAAGCATGAACGGTGGTAGAGGATCGGTTGTAGGTACCTTCCTCGGAGCCGTTGTTATAGCTATCATTGCGAAGGCACTTCCTCTCGTTGGGATCGACTCCATCGCACAGAACCTTGTAAAAGGTATAATCATTCTTGTAGTTGTAGTTCTTAACGTTATCACTCAGCGCACAATGGATAAGCGTGCACTTGAAAGAAGGGAGATGTAATCATGGCAGGAAAATCAGGAAGAGAGATAAGTGCTACCCCTAAGAAAAGTGTAAAAGACGTTATCTTCAGCCGCGAGGGTGCGCTGGTTATCTTACTTATAGCAGTTAATATTTTCGGTATAATCATTTCAAAGGTTTACAATCCTCAGAACGTTCTGAGAGAGATGCCCAAATATCTTGCTGAGATCTTTATCATGCTTGGTATGGCATATATTCTGGTACTCGGAGACATTGATATTTCGGTCGGCTCCATCGTCTGCCTTTGCGCAACAATGGCCTGCCTGTTCTCAAATGCAGGAATCCCGATGGTCGGAGTTATAATCCTGGTTCTTTTGGTGGGCTTTGTATGCGGCTCGATAAACGGCCTTGTTGCAACGAAGTTCCCGGAGCTGCCGACGATGATCATTACACTGGCCACGCAGATAATATTCAGGGGAATTGCCGAGGTTTCGCTTGGGAGCGGCGGTTCCACATCACTTTCAAACAATACAAAGGAATTCACCACACTTGCGATGAAGGTTGGAAACCTTGTTCCCCTTTCACTTTTCTTCGTTGTTATCGCAGCCATCATCTTCGGAGTTCTTCTCGGAAAGATGACCTTCGGAAGAAAGCTCTATGCTATCGGATCAAATAAGACTGCAGCGAAGTTTGCAGGTATCGAGGTTGAGAAATACAGATTTATCTGCTTTGCACTTATCGGCTTTATGGCAGGTATCTGCGGACTGTTCCTTGTATCAACCCTTTTCGGTGCAAACACAACAACCGGTCAGGGCTTCGAGATGGAAGTTATCGCAATGTGCGTATTCGGAGGGATCGCAACCACAGGCGGTAAGGGTAATCTGATAGGCGGTTTCATTGCAGCCTTCGTTATCATCTGCTTAAGAATTGCTCTTGGACAGGTTAACGTTAACACCCAGATCATCCTTGTTGTAATCGGTATCATGCTTATCGTAGCCGTTCTTATTCCCACCATCAGCAATTATATTTCCGATGCAAAGAAAAAGGCCAGTCGGGCATAAGACAGATCAAAAAAATATGAATTATAACAACCGTCATGAGGCCTTGAACTCGTGGCGGTTGTTCTTGTATTAATACAAGATAAATGGTAAAATTATTCTGCCAGTTTTCTATATGATCTTTATGGGGGAAGAGGTGGCTTATGTGGAATTTTACATTTGAAATACCGACATTACTGGTGCTGTTTATCATTCTGGTTTTCTTTTTTTCCAGGCCCAGGTTATCAATAAAAAGAAATCTTGTTTTTGTTAAGATAATTCTGCTGGATACCCTTACTGTAATATTTGATATTATAGCCAGTTACGCTTGTAACCATTACACAATGGTTCCGGAGGTGTTGCTGAGTTGGCTTAATATGATGTTCTTTATCTGTTTCTTTGTCAGGTCTCTTTATCTTTATCTCTTTATTCTTGTTGTTCTGAGGATTCAATACGATAGAAGAAATATTTTACAGAAACTGATCATTCTGCCCTGTATTATCGGATGTGTATTAACGGTCATTTCTCCTTTTGCAAGGATTATCTATTATACCGATAAGCTTGGCTATCATGAGGGTTCACATTATGATCTTATATTCTACGGTCTCAGCTTTTTCTATGTGATCGTTGCGTTCATCGTTCTTTTCATTTACAGAAACCGGTTCAACAGAAAACGTGAATTTCTGTGTATGTTAATGTACAACGTGGTTTTGACCGCCGGCCTTGTTACAAGGCTTCTGATGCCTTTGCACCTCATTATGGATACCTTTGTGCTGATGGCTATAATCATAGTCTATCTGGCTTTTGAAAATCCGGAATATTATCTGGATCTGAGAAGCACTGTGTTCAACGCAACCGCACTGCGGGAATATCTTGAAGAAAACATAGGGAGGCTGAATCAGGCTTTTTTTGGCATTGTAGTTCATAACTATCATGAGATCAGAGATATATACGGGACACAGCAGATGGATACCGGACTTAATCTGATAGGACGATACCTTAAACAGACTTTTCCTAATGGTAAGGTTTTCTATTACAGAAGAGGGCGTTATATAGTTCTGGCTGATAAGAACACGGATCTTGAAGAAAAACAGAGAATGATATCCGCGAGATTCGAACGTTCCTGGAAATCGGATGAAGTTGAGGTTTATCTTACGGCCGGTTTTATAAAGGCCGATATCGATAAAAAGTATTCGGCCGATGTTATATTAAATACAGTCGGCAGAAAATTTGAGGTTGCCGGAATGATAGGCTCCGAAGATATCCTTCAGGTCAGCGAAGAGGATTTTTCAAAGATCGAAAGTGAGATGTCGGTAAAGAGAAGCGTCGAGACCGCAGTTGAAAATAACGGTATAGAGGTTTTTCTGCAGCCCATAGTTGACGCATATACAGGTAAGCTTGTGGGGGCTGAAGCACTTTCCCGTATCAGAGATGAAGAAGGAAAGATAATTCCTCCGGGAGTGTTTATCCCTCTGGCGGAAAAGGGCGGATGGATAAACGAACTGGGAGAGCAGGTGTTCGAAAAAACCTGTTTGTTTATAAGGCAGCATGATCTGAAGAGTATGGGCGTTTCCTGGGTGAACGTAAATCTTTCGCCGGTTCAGTTTTTGAGGACAAACCTTGCTAACCGTTATTCCGTGATAGTAAATAAATACGGTATCGATCCGGATGTGATACACCTCGAGATCACGGAAGAATCGATGATAGATGATAATTTCCTTCAGAAGCAGATAAAGAATATGGGGGAAAAGGGTTTTATGTTTGTACTGGACGATTACGGCACAGGCTATTCCAATATCACAAGATTGAAAAAATGCCCGTTTATTAATGTAAAGCTGGATATGAGCCTTGTGTGGGATTATTGTAAGGATCCGAGCGAAATCCTTCCGAATATGTTACAGGCATTTAAACATATGAAATTTGAGATCACCGCTGAAGGAATAGAGGATGAAAATATGGCAAAAGCCATGAGAGATATAGGCTGTGATTATCTGCAGGGGTATTTATACTCTAAGCCTGTTCCGATAGATGAGTTTGTAAAGAAGTATAAAAATGCGTAATAACAGCTAAAATACCATTCGATATATGAACGTTACCGGTTGTCGGATTTTTTCGGCGGCCGGTTTTTTCGTAAAAATATACAGTTTTTGATCGGATAATCTAAAAAAATTACTTAAATCAAAATATTTTACGGTTGTTATGTTGACAATGAAAATATAAGATACTAAATGTAGTAAAGAGATAGTAGAGCTATCTCAAGTACATTTTAATTTATCCAGGAGGAAAGACACATGAAAAAGAAGTTACTTAGCGTTGTACTTAGTACAGCAATGGTAGCAGCTCTTCTTGCAGGTTGTGGCTCAAGCCAGGCAGCAGCTCCCGCAGCTGAAGCACCCGCAGAGGCAGCACCCGCAGCAGAAGAAGCAGCACCCGCTGAAGAAGCAGCTCCCGCAGCAGAGGAAGCAGCACCTGCAGCAGAGGAAGCAGGCGAAGAGGCAGCAGCAGAGGCTACTGCAGCAGCAGGCGGAGACATCGCAGGAAAGACATTCGCAATCGTTACAAAGTCAGCAGGAAACCCTTACAACGAGAAAGAGGCTGAAGGCTTCCAGAAGGCTATCGAGGCTGAGGGCGGCACATGTATCGTTCAGCATCCCGAAGCAGCTACAGCTGATGCTCAGATCGCAGTTATCAACTCACTCATTTCTCAGGGTGTAGATTCTATCGCAATCGCAGCAAACGATGAGAACGCTCTTCAGGCTGTTCTTACAGACGCTATGAACGCAGGTATCAAGGTTAGCTGCCTTGACTCAAAGGTTAACGCAGACAGCCGTATGACATTTGCTAACCAGGCAGGTGTTCAGGAAGTTGGTCAGGCTCTTATGGACGCTGTATTAGATCTTACAGGCGGTGAAGGCCAGTACGCTATCCTTTCAGCTACATCACAGGCTACAAACCAGAACGCATGGATCGATGCTATGAAGGCTATTCAGGAAGGCGATGAGAAGTATTCAAAGCTTGAGCTCGTAGAAGTTGCTTACGGTGATGACGAGCCCCAGAAGTCAACAGACCAGACACAGGCTCTTCTTCAGAAGTATCCCGATCTTAAGTGCATCTGCTCACCTACAACTGTTGGTATCGCAGCTGCAGCTAAGGTTCTTCAGGACCAGAAGTCTTCTGTAAAGCTTACAGGTCTTGGACTTCCTTCAGAGATGGCTGAGTACATCGGTGCTGATGATGCTCATTCTTGCCCTTACATGTTCCTTTGGAATCCTCTTGATCTTGGTAAGCTCAGCGCTTACATCTCAATCGCACTTGTAAACGGAACGATCACAGGTGCTGAGGGAGAGACCTTCGAGGCAGGAGACATGGAGAACAGCCCTTACACAATCGTAGCTGCTGATGACGGCGGCACAGAGATCATTCTTGGACCTCCTTTCCAGTTCAATCCCGACAACATCGAGGAGTGGAAGAGCGTTTATTGATCAAAAGTCATAAAGCTTAAACTTCTGGCGGAGCCTTTAAGGCTCCGCCTTTTTATTGCTGCAAAGTACAATTCGGCAGTCTGCCGGATTACTGAATCGTAATGTTGTCAATCACAGTAACTATTGAAAATCCTTCTAAATTACCTTATAATAAATTGTTATTTAAGATTTTAAATGGAGAAGTATCGGCTACTCGCCGGTAAGGGATTAAACACATGGATAATAATGATGTAGTGCTTTATCGCACGGTCAATTTGCAGGAAAAAGAATTGCTTCAGAGGATGCTTGTTAAGGCAAGATGCTCTTATCTTGAAAAATGGCAGAAGGTGCCGCTTTTCAAGCGCAGGGAGTTTGGCGGGGCCAAAGAGATCTGTGTAATATATGTTAATGATAATCAATCGGAGCAGGCCCGTAATGTTCTGGATGATTTTCTTGCCATAAAGGCTTCCCACAGGAAAAGAGGCGGAAAGAAACGTCAGAGAAAAAAGACAGCCGAACAGCTTATTGAAGAAAGGCAGCTTGCCGAGCGTACTCCCGTAGAAACCCGCGTAAACGAAGCATATTATTACGAACAGCAGGAGGAGGCTAAAAGGCAGGCTCAGAGGCAGGCTGATGAGGAGGAATACCGCAGGCAGACCGAATACGAAAACCTGCATTACGGTCAGGATGGCGAGGTTGGCACATATAGCGAGACCGGCAGGTATGATCAGTACCAGAATGGCGGGGGATACGGCAGCTATCGGGATGTTCCGCAGGAGAATTACAGCGATTACAGGACAGGAGCGGATCCCGTAAGTGAAGCTTATCCTGAGACAGGATATGATTATAATAACGAAAATGCCGCATACCGGAATGATGCGCCTCCCGTAAGAGAGTTTACGACTCCCGGTTATGAGGAGGAGCAGGAGTCTTTGTACGGAGAACAGCAGTCCTACGATGAAACTCTTCCTTATGATGAAGCATATCCGAATCCGGATTATGTGGATGAAGGGTATTATGATGAAGAAGAGGGCTACGACGAGGATTATGATGAAGGTTATGACGAAGATTATGAAGAAGAATATCCTCAGGAACGTAAGCCGAGAGTGAAATTTATAAACGATGAAGGTAATAGCAGTTTGTTCATAAAGGATAAAAATCCTATTTCCAAAAAGGAAAAGGGAAAACCCAATAATGATGATTTTATAGACGATTTTATTATTGACTGAGAACCGATAAAGGAGAATAAAATGGGAAATGTCATTTATGATAAAGTAAAGAATTGCTATGAAGCAGTCAGGAAGATTACGGATTTTGAACCTGAAATTGCTTTGGTACTGGGCTCCGGTCTCGGAGATTTTGCCGACAATATAGAAGTGGAAGGTGAGATTTCCTACAGCGACATCCCCGATTTTCCTGTTTCAACGGCACCGGGACATGCCGGCAAATTCGTTTACGGACGCCTTGGAGACAAGAAAATCATCTGTATGAAGGGAAGAGTTCATTATTACGAAGGATACCCGGTAACTGATGTTGTGCTCCCGCACAGGCTTATGCGGATGATGGGGGCAAAGGTTCTGTTCCTTACAAATGCCTCAGGCGGAATAAATGAAAACTTCACGGCAGGAGATTTTATGATGATAACCGATCATATCTCATCTCTGGCACCTAACCCGCTTATCGGGCCCAACATTGCCGAGTTCGGTGTCCGTTTTCCGGATATGTCACACGTATACGATCCGGCCTTAAATGAGACAATAAAAGCTTCAGCAGGTGCGCTTGGAATAGCTTTGAAAGAGGGCGTTTATATTCAGACAACAGGCCCGTCATACGAATCACCTGCGGAAATACAGATGTTCAAAAAATGGGGCGCAGACGCTGTCGGAATGAGCACGGTAGTAGAGGCGATAGCCGGAAACCATATGGGGATGAGAGTTTGCGGTATATCCTGCGTTTCAAATCTTGCGGCAGGCATAGCAAAGCACAAGCTTACAGAGGAGGAAGTGCTCGAAGCCGGCGCCAAAGCTGCTCCAAAGTTCAAAGAACTGGTAATCAGATCGATCAAAGATTTCAAAATATGATACAAATCAAGACTCGGTTCTCGAGTCTTGATTTGTATATGGAAAAAATATGGCCTTACGGCCGGGATAAATTTGGAGGAATGATATGAAATATCTGGACAGTGATCACATAAGGCTAAGTGACGACAAAAATACTGTAATTATTCTGGATCAGTCGCTTTTGCCTTCCAGGGAAGAGTATAAGAGCCTTTCTACGGTTAATGAAATGTATGATGCCATAAAACGCCTTGAGGTCAGAGGAGCGCCGCTCTTAGGGATATTTGCGGGCTATTCGATGTATGTGCTGGCCAGGCATTATGATACAAAGGATCCGATAGAATTCGGAAAGCGTTTTCACGAGGATTCGGTCTATCTCAATTCATCCCGCCCTACTGCAGTAAACCTGAGCTGGGCGTTGAACCGTATGGAAAAGGTGTTTATAGAAAACATTGCCCGCGGTATTCCTGCTGTGTTGGAAATGCTTGAAAAAGAAGCGGTTATGATCCATGAAGAAGATATTGCCATGTGCAGGAGGATGGGAGAGTACGGCCTTACGCTTCTTTCTGATGAAGACGGTCTTCTTACACACTGTAATGCCGGAGCGCTTGCAGCATCCAGGTATGGAACACAGCTTTCTCCCGTTTATCTGGGGCTGGAGCAGGGCATAAACTTCAGACTCTATGTTGATGAAACAAGACCTCTCCTGCAGGGTGCCCGCCTTACGGCATACGAGCTGGCAAAAGCCGGAGTGGATACCACACTTTTATGCGACAATATGGCCAATTATGCTATGAGTCAGGGGCTTATAGATGCTGTCATAGTAGGTGCGGACAGGATTGCCTCAAACGGTGATACGGCTAATAAGATCGGTACTTCACAGCTTTCGGTACTTGCAAAGGAATATAACATACCCTTCTATGTATTTGCACCTTATTCGACAATAGATATGAATATCGGCTCGGGAGATGATATTGTTATCGAGGAAAGGGAACCTGAGGAGGTTACCACGTTGTGGTATAAAAACAGAATGGCACCTTTGGGAATTAATGTCTTAAATCCGGCTTTTGATGTAACCAAGGCAGAGAATATCACAGCCATAATTACCGACAAAGGAGTTATAAAGCCGCCATTTGCGGAAAAATTCACAGAGCTGTTTAAGAAGGAGAATAATGTATGAATACCAGATTTTATAACGCAAGAGTTCTGACCATGAATAAATCAACATCCGTTATTGATGATGGAGAGGTTTTGGTAAAGGGTGGTAGCATTGCATACGCAGGTGATTCGGCCGGGGCAAAAAAGGCGGCTCGTGGCCTTAAATTTGACAGGGAGATAGACGCAAACGGAAATCTTGTCATGCCCGGGTTTAAGGATGCTCATACTCATTCTGCAATGACCTTCTTAAGAACCGATGCGGATGATCTGCCGCTGGACAGGTGGCTTAACGATTCGGTATTTCCCAGAGAGGCAAAATTAACAGGAGAGGATATATATCATTGCACAAAGCTTGCAGTTCTGGAATATCTGACAAGCGGCATCACAACCATAGGAGAAATGTACATGCATCCCTATGATATAAGCCGTGCTACCGAAGAAATGGGAATGAGAATGGTCCTCTGCGGAGGTATGAACAACTTTTCACAGTCGATAGAAGAGCAGGAGGAGTGGTTTAACAACCTGAATAACAAGGATTCACTCACATCCTACAGATTGGGGCTTCACGCCGAATACACCTCCTCAAAGGAGCTGATAGGGGCCTTGAGCGACCTTGCTCATAAGCTTGAAGCACCGGTATACCTTCATAATTCCGAAACAAAGGGAGAGGTAGAGGGCTGCAGGGAACGCTACAATGCCACACCCACAGAATTTATGGATTCTCTGGGACTTTTTGACTACGGCGGAACTTCATATCACTGCGTATATCTTACAGAAAATGATATGGATATCATAAAGAAGCGAAACATAAGTGTTGTAACAAACCCTGCTTCAAATCTTAAGCTTGCGAGCGGAATAGCTCCCATAAAGGCCATAGCGGATAAGGGGATTAACATCGGCATAGGAACGGACGGGCCGGCAAGCAACAACTGCCTGGATATGTTCAGGGAAATGTTTCTCACAACTGCACTTTCAAAGCTTAAGGAAGAGGATGCCTCCGTAATGGATGCCAATAAGGTGCTTGAAATGGCAATAGGCGGCGGAGCACGCGCCATGGGGCTTGATGATGTGGACTGCCTTGCAGAAGGAAAGCGTGCAGATCTTATAATGATCGATCTTCATCAGCCAAATATGAGACCCTTTAACAATATTACAAAGAATCTTGCGTATTCGGGCTCAAAAAGCAATGTAAAGTTAACCATGATAAACGGCGAGATCCTCTATGAAGACGGTAAGTTTACGGAAAAATATTATGTTGACGAGATATATGAAGAGGTACAAAAGGTTATTGAACGAGTGAGGTAGAATAAGTGTATATAATAATCATAATAGCGGTCGTTATTGTTTTTCTCTCCATCAAGTCGTATCTGCACCTGAAGGAAAAGGAACGACAGCTTCTAAGGGAGCTTGAGCAATCCTACGGAAAAGCCAACACGCGCAAGTTTGAGCCGGGAGAGCTTGACAGGATATCGCGGAAATTCAGAAATAAATGCGACGATCCCGACAAAAAAAGCGAGTTCATCATAGATGACATTACCTGGAATGATATGGATATGGACGAGGTCTTTATGGCAATGGGTCATTGCGGGTCGGGAGGCGGAGAAGAGTATCTGTATGATATGCTAAGACGCCCCGTTTTTGATGATGAGGTTTTGAAGGAAAGGGACAGAGTAGCGGTATTTTTTGATAAGAATCCGAAAAATCGTCTGGCCTTTCAGCGGATCTTTTATAAGCTTGGAAAGACCGGTAAATACAGTCTGTCGGACCAGCTTATGAAGATTTCGGTATTAAAAGAAGATTCAAATATACTCCATTTCTTTTGCATATTCTTAACTGTTTTATCTATTAGTCTTATCTATATAAAACCCCCCGTAGGTTTTTTTGCGATCTTAATTACGGCAGCCTTTAATGTTGCCACATATTTTAAACGAAAGGGCGAGCTGGAGCCTTATATTTCAAGTTTTATATATCTTTTCAGAGCTCTGAACGAAGCAGACGAAATGCTTTCGCTGCCTGGTGAAGGACTTGAAGAATATATGGAAAAAATAAGAAATTATAGAAAACAACTGTTACCAATAAGACGAGGATCCTTCCTAATAGTAGCAGGTAATGGGGCAACGGGTGGTATTTTAGATCTACCCTTGGATTACATCCGTATTTTTATGCATTTGGATTTGATTAAATTTAACTTAAGTTTAAAACAATTTATTCAGAAGAAAAATATAATAACGGAGCTGTTTGATACGATGGGTTTTCTGGATGCGGAAATCAGCATCGCTTCTTTTCGAAATCATAAGAAAATTTTCTGCGCTCCGGCTCATGAATTTTCTGATTCATCAAATTACATTTTCAATGCAACCGGTTTATATCATCCTTTGGTAAACGATGCAATACCATACGATATAATAACAAAAGGAGGCGTTTTAATAACGGGTGCTAACGCTTCCGGCAAGTCAACCTTCCTAAAAAGTGTAGGATTAGCTGTTATTTTAGGACAAACTATTAACACTGCCTTTTCTGTAAGTTGTAACATTAGTTATATGACACCCATTTCGGCAATAAAAGTTGAAGATTCCATAAAAAAAGGCGATAGTTATTATATGGCGGAGATTAAAGCCGTTAAAAGATTGATCGATGCAGGAGAATTTAATAGTATACATGGAAAAGTGGGCGTTATTTGTTTCATTGATGAATTGCTCCGTGGAACGAACACGATAGAACGTATTTCCGCGGCAGCCGAGATCCTGAAAGTTCTGAGATTGAAAAATTTCCTTGTGCTTTCAGCAACACACGATATCGAATTAGCCGTTATTATTGATAAATATTACGATAATTTTCATTTCTCTGAAACAATTGAGCAGGATGATATAAAATTTGATTATAAGCTCCGTCCGGGAATGGCAAAAAGCAGAAATGCGATCAGTCTTCTGAAGCTTATCGGGTTTGATGATGAGATCACTTCGAAGGCATATGAGCTTGCCGCTTCTTATGAAAAAGACGGAAGCTGGGAAAGGATATGATCATGGCGATGAAGGTTAAACTGTTTTCCGACGGTTCTTCCAGAGGAAATCCGGGCCCCGGAGGGTATGGCACAATATTACAATATGTGGATTCCAAAGGCGTTCTTCATGAAAAGGAATTCAGCGGCGGTGAGAAAAATACCACCAACAACAGAATGGAGCTGATGGGGGTTATTGTAGGTCTCGAGGCCCTTAAAAAGCCCTGTGAGGTAACAATAACAACTGATTCTAAATATGTTACGGAGCCGTTTAATCAGAACTGGCTTCCCGGCTGGATAAAAAAGGGCTGGCGAAATACGAGCGGAGAGGTAAAGAACAAGGATCTCTGGCAGAGGCTTTTAAAAGCTGCAGAGCCGCATGAGCTTACATTTATATGGGTTAAGGGTCATGCCGGACATCCTGAAAACGAGAGATGTGATTCCCTGGCTACGGCTTTTGCGGATACACTCAATACTTGAAAAAGCCCCTTTCTTATGATATTATTTGCACGTTCGGCAATGTGCCGCCTCTTGGGCGGGATACATGCGAAAAAACAGGAGAAAAAGAATGTCTAATACTAACAACGTATATGATCTTTTAAATGAAAGAGGTTATATAGCACAGGCAACGGATGAAAATGCAATAAGAGAGGTTCTCGGTAAGGATAAGACAACCTTTTATATAGGATTTGACGCAACAGCGGATTCTTTAACCGCAGGACACTTCCTGACCATTATGGCAATGATCCATATGCAGAAGGCCGGTCACAGGCCCATAGCACTTATCGGAGGCGGCACCACGATGATAGGAGACCCTTCCGGAAAGAGCGATATGCGTACCATGATGACCAGAGAAACCATCGATCACAATGCGGAATGCTTTAAGAAGCAGCTTTCAAGGTTCATTGATTTTGACAATGACAATGCAATTCTTGCAAATAATGCGGACTGGCTTCTGGATATGAATTACGTAAATTTCCTTCGTGAAGTCGGCGTACATTTCTCGGTAAACAAGATGCTTGCCGCAGAATGCTATAAAAACAGAATGGAAAAGGGTCTTACGTTCTTTGAATTTAACTATATGCTTATGCAGTCCTACGACTTCTACAAGCTTAATCAGGACTATGGCGCAACACTTGAGCTTGGCGGAGACGATCAGTGGAGTAATATCATCGGAGGAGTAAACCTTATCAGAAGAAAGACCGGTAAAGATGCATACGGCTTTACCTTCAAGCTTCTTACAACCTCAGACGGAATAAAGATGGGAAAGACTATGAAGGGTGCCCTCTGGCTTGATCCCGACAAGACATCTCCCTATGAATTCTTCCAGTACTGGAGAAATATTGAGGATGTCAAGGTTGAAGAGTGCTTAAGCCTTCTTACCTTCCTTCCGATGGAAGAGGTAAAGGAACTGGGAGCTCTAAAGGATCAGGAGATAAACAAAGCCAAAGAGGTTCTGGCTTATGAGATAACCAAAACCGTTCACGGAGCGGATGAAGCCGAAAAGGCCAGAAAGGCCGCAAGAGAGATCTTTGTCGGAGGCGGGAAGAGCTCGGATATGCCGACAACCACATATCCTAAGGCAACTCTGGATGAGGGTGTTGATCTTATAACAATGCTCGTGGATACAAAGATCGCCAAAAACCGCTCTGAGGGCAGAAGGCTTATAGAGCAGAACGGTATCAGCGTTAACGATAAGAAAGTCAATGATATTAAGGCTTCCTTCTCGTCATCGGATATGGATGCCGACGGTGCCATAGTTATTCAGAAGGGTAAAAAGGTGTTCCATCAGGTTAAGGCAGAATAAATCAGTATAATATTTGGGTCCGGACTGCATAGTCCGGGCCCTTTTTTATTTATAAGTTTTCAAATCAGGAATGACGGATGTAAGCTATCGGATGTGATTGATCACTACTGTATTTCTAAAAATTCTTTATTTTTGATCGCATCTGCAAGCAAGATTTTTTTCAAAAAGCACAACATATAAAAGCCTGTGTTATGCAGGATGGATTTCAGTTTTATATTTAACTCTTTATGTAAAATCCATTTTATGGGGTAAATTTTTGCTTATCGATCTATATATGGGTAAAAAAATGATTTTTGAAGGATTGGTTTCAAAAAATGTTCGAAATTGCTTTATTACAAGTGTTTTTCGTAATAAAAAGTACAAATTAATTAGGAAATATGTATTTTTGTTAAATATAAAACAGGCTTGCGTTATTAAAAGCAAGCCTGTTTTTTATTATCAGGTCATTAATTTATGATTCGTCCGTCATATCGTCATCCATGTCATCAGCCGAATCATTGATGATCTCGCGGCTGCCGACGCGTTTTTTGGTACGTTCTTCTTCAACGGCTACAGAAATCGCATCCATAACGGCTTCTGCGTGGCAGATATTCCTTAATTCAAAATCTCTTACCGTTTTATCTGAAGAATTTACCTTTATGACACCCAGCCCCAGGATCTTAAGCCAGAAGGGGCGGGAGAGTGAAAGATCCAGTATTCTGTACAGGCGAACCTCATTTTTTTTGGAATTCAAAAGTCCGCTTTCGATATATAATCTGGTATCGTCACAGGAATAAACATCAAAGGTCCAGGGGAGACCGATACCTATGTGACGTCTGTCACGCCAGAACGGTTTTTCACCCTTTTTTAAGGTTTGTGCACCTCTGTTAAGGACAGCACAGATAATGGTGATACCTAAAAATGCCACGAAAATTACTATTGCAACGATTATAATGATCAATAAGATTTTTTCTGAGTTCATTATACACTCCTTAAAATGAAAATATTACGCTTTACCGGTGGAGCCGAAGCCTCCTCTGGATTCATTGCCGAGACTGTCGGTTTCTTCAAACATAATTGAAGGCTGGTGCTCCAGGATCCTGAATTGGCAGACACGGTCGTTTACGTGGATAACGGTGTCTCGTACAGCATAAACCGGCATTTTAATGATATCATCATCACCACAGTAGCTTTCATCCACTACGCCGATGGCATTGGTCTGAATTATTCCGAAATTCTTGAAGGATGAAGAACGTGCGGCGATTATCATTTCATACCCTTTGGGCAGAGCAACCGAGATTCCAAGGTCGATAAGATGAAAATCGCCTTTTTTTAGAGTTACCTCTTCAGCGGAACGAAGATCTATCCAATCGCTTTTTCCGTCTATATAACGAAGCTTTTCTATTTCATTACTGTGATATTTGATCCGTATTTTTTTCGAATCCATTTAAACCTCCTTAATCAAGAGCTTGCTTAAGGTCGGCAATAAGGTCTTCCTTATCTTCAAGACCGCAAGAGATCCTTATAAGACCTGCAGGGATGCCGGCTTCTTCAAGCTGTTCGTCACTCATCTGTCTGTGTGTGGAGGTGGCGGGATTCAAACAGCAGGTGCGTGCATCTGCAACATGAGTTTCGATCGCGGCAAGCTTAAGCTTTTTCATAAATGCTTCTGCAGCGCTTCTTCCGCCTTTTATATTAAAGGAAACAACACCGCAGCCGCCCTGAGGCAGGTATTTCTTTGCGATATCGTAATATTTATCAGTGGGAAGCCCCGGGTAGCTTACATATTCAACCTTATCGTGACCGTTTAAGAATTCTGCAACAGCCTGACCGTTCTCAACGTGGCGGGCCATACGGACATGAAGGGATTCGAGCCCGAGATTTAAAATGAAAGCGTTTTGCGGTGACTGTATGGAGCCTAAGTCACGCATAAGCTGTGATGTACATTTTGTGATAAAAGCTCCTTCCTTACCGAATTTTTCGGCATAGGTGATCCCGTGATAGGACTCATCGGGAGTGGTGAGGCCCGGGAATTTATCAGCATATTTCATCCAGTCGAATTTTCCCGAATCCACAATGGCACCGCCTACTCCGGCACCGTGGCCGTCCATATATTTTGTGGTGGAATGTGTGACAATGTCGGCACCCCATTCAATGGGACGGCAGTTTACGGGAGTGGGGAAGGTGTTGTCTACTATAAGAGGAACGCCATGAGCGTGTGCCGCACGGGCAAATTTTTCAATATCCAGTACGGTGAGGGCAGGATTTGCGATGGTTTCACCGAAAAGAGCCCTGGTGTTGTCCTGAAAAGCCGAATTTAATTCATCTTCAGTACAGTCGGGGGATACAAAGGTTGCATCTATTCCCATTTTTTTCATGGTGGTTGAGATAAGATTAAAGGTACCTCCGTATATAGAAGACGAAGCAACTATGTGGCTGCCGGCTTCACAGATGTTGAAGAGAGCAAAGAAATTGGCTGCCTGACCCGATGAGGTGAGCATTCCTGCAGTTCCTCCCTCCAGATCGGCTATCTTTGCCGCTACCATATCATTAGTGGGATTCTGAAGCCTGGTATAAAAATAACCGCTTTCTTCAAGGTCAAACAGACGCCCCATGGCTTCGCTGGTTTCGTATCTAAATGTTGTTGACTGAACGATGGGTATCTGGCGGGGTTCTCCGTTTCCGGGAGTGTAGCCCGACTGTACGCATTTGGTGTTGATTTTGTAATCTGACATATTTTTCTCCGATTCCGGCCTTTTCTCAGACCTAAATAACTTGCCCGGAGTAAAATTACCGGACAAGTTATTATTATAAAACAAATATTTCAAATTATAAACATTAAATATTATATCTCGGCTGAGATATATGTTCCGGGAGCGAGACTTGAACAGGCGTTATCCCAGAGCCACATCCAGCATCATCATCAGGGTAAAACCGAATGAATAGACAACAACACCGATGTTTGAATGTTCGCCTGCACTCATTTCCGGGATCAGTTCTTCGACAACTACATAGAACATTGCGCCTGCGGCAAAGCTTAACAGAAATGGCATAATGGGAACTAAAAGCCCGGAAAACAGGATGGTTACAAGGGCCGCAATGGGTTCGACGGCACCGGAGAGGGCGCCTGCCGCAAAAGCCCAGGTTTTGCTTTTTCCTTCTGAATGAAGAGGCATTGAGATAATGGCGCCTTCGGGAAAATTCTGGATAGCAATTCCAAGAGAAAGAGCTATTGCTGCGCTTAATGTCAAAGAAGAGCTTCCGGTAAGAGCACCGGCAAAAACAACACCGACAGCCATCCCCTCGGGAATATTATGGATGGTTACAGCAAGAACCATCATCGTGGTGCGGGCCAGATTGCTTCTGGGACCCTCGGCTTCATCGGCAAAGCGGTGCAGATGTGGGATAAGCTTGTCTAACCCGAGTAAAAATATTGTTCCTGCCCAAAAACCTAAAACAGCCGGTAAAAACGCAAGTTTCCCAAGATGAGTGCTGCTGTCCATTGCAGGGATCAAAAGACTCCATACCGAAGCTGCAGTCATAACTCCGGCCGCAAAGGCTGTCAGGGCTTTCTCAACCTTTTTGTTGAGCTCTTTTTTCATTACAAAGACGGCTGCACTGCCTAAGGCTGTTCCAAGAAAGGGTATCATTATTCCGTAAAATGTGTTTATATCCATATTAAATCTCCCTGAAACATCAATTTTTACTTCATTTTATCATTGTTTCCGTAAAAAATACATACAGGAAATATCAAACTGTTACAATTCAGTGGCCTTCCGGACCACTGAATTGTAACGCACTTTGCCCATGAAAAAACCGTCTTTGGCGATGGGCAAAGTAACGTCTGCATGCTGTAAAGCTCCGTAGCCAGGCAGCAAGTGCGTGGCCAGGGTATGAGCAGTAACATTAAACTATCATTTTTCTGCGGAAATTAAGCATTTGACAAGAACATAGTATATTTGTATAGTCTAAATAAAGTATTAAACAATTATAAACAAAAAATAATATGAATCAGAATTTATTATATAATAAGGAGGTTACAATGGATAAAAGCAAATTACCGGTAATAACCATTTCACGTCAGTACGGGGCCGGCGGCACAACGGTTGCCAAAGCATTGTCGGAAAGGCTGTCGATCCCATGGTATGACAGAAATCTTGTTAAGATAGTAGCTGAAAAAAGCGGTTATTCTGAGGAAGAGGTAAAAAAGGATAGCGAAGAGCTGAGCAATAGTTCCAAGTTTATGGATTTTATCCTGAACAGTGCCTCTTCATATGTAAGTCCTCATGACGCTCTGTTCAAGGCTCAGAAGGAAGCGATCCTTGAAATTGCAAAGGAACCCTGCATAATTATAGGCCATTGTTCAAATATTTTCTTAAGACTGGCCGGGTTCAATACATTTGATGTATTTTTGTTTGCGGATATGGAGCATCGTGTTGAAAGAGCGGAAACACTGAAGGATGAGGTTGTAAAAAACTTCAGAAAGTATGTCGAGCACAGAGACAACTTAAGACAAACCTATTATAAGCAGTATACGGGTTCGGAGATGGGCAGGTTTTCCGATTACCATCTTCTTCTGGACACCGGAAAAATCGGCTATACAACCGCCGCAGATATAATATACGAAGCGGTGACAAAAACAATTTGAGGGGTGAAGTAAAAGTGAAAATTAAAAAGCTTATTATGACAATGGCTGCTCTGATCATGAGCGTAAGCCTGCTTACGGGCTGCTCCGGAAGAGAAAGAATGATGTTCGGAACGGGAGGAACGGCAGGTACCTATTATGCCTATGGCGGAGTGCTGGCACAGTACATGACAAAATATGCAAATAAAAAGATAACAGCAGTATCCACAGGAGGTTCCAAGGTAAATATCCAGTCAATGCAGGATGGGGACTTCCAGCTGGGCTTTACCCAGTCAGATGTTATGGCCTATGCCTGGGACGGTGTGAAATCCTTCGAAGAGGACGGTCCCACAACCGATTTCAGAGTTCTGGGCGGACTTTACGATGAAACTGTCCAGCTTTTTACAATGAGTAAGGACATTAATTCGGTAGAAGACCTTAAGGGTAAAAGTGTATCCATAGGAGCTGCCGGCTCGGGTGTTTACTTTAATGCGATCGATGTTCTGGATGCCGCAGGTATTACCTTAGACGACATAAAGCCGCAGTATCAGAGCTTTGAAGCAAGTAAGGAGGCAATGAAGGACGGAAAGATCCAGGCGGCCTTCGTTGTTGCCGGTGCGCCGACTACAGCCATCACAGAGCTTGCCACCACAAACGGTGTTAAGCTCATCAATATAGACGGGGAATTAAGGGATAAGATCATAGCAAACTGTGCTTATTATTCGCCTCTTCAGATTCCTGCGGACACATATCCCGGCCAGAGCGAGCCGGTTGAAACCATCACGGTAAAGGCTACGCTTATCGTTTCGGACAAGCTTGACGAGGAAACGGTTTACAATATGACCGCTGCCATTTTTGACCACAAGGATGAGATCGGGGTTGAAAATGCAAAAGGTCAGGAACTGAATATTGAAAAAGCCGTTGAAGGTATGGCGGCGCCTTTCCACAAGGGTGCGGCCCGGTACTATGCTGAGCACGGTATTACCGTGGACGTGGCAGAATGAAAGGAGGCGATGGGAAATGAGCGATAAAGATATAAAGAAAAATGAAGATGTCTTAGCCGATGTCGATGAAATAATGAAAAAATACGACAGGGAGTCCAATCAGAGGATATGGACAGGAAAACCGGGAATAGTCGTAAAGGTCATAATGGCGCTGTTTTCTCTGTGGTGTATATATGTAACACTGTTTGCCACCTTCCTTGAGGAAATAAGGCTGACCTCCTTTATGGGGCTTATCATTCTTATGGGATTTCTGATCTATCCGGCAAAAAAATACGAAACAAAAGAGAATTTCATGCCCTGGTACGATATTCTGGCTATGCTGGCAGGTTCGGGAGCGTTCTTTTATTACGCCTTCAACGCAAATGATATCATACAGCAGGGAACCAGATTTGAGCCATATCAGATAGTAATAGGAGTAATAGGTATACTCGCGCTCATAGAGGTTACCAGGAGATGCGTAGGTATCCCGATACTCTGTGTAGCGGCATTCTTTATAATATATTCACTGTCCTACGGGCTCACCAATCCGGAATTTTTCGGTAGAGTAAGATATTTCGTAAGAAACCTTTTCTACACGAAGGAGGGCGTTTTCTCAACACCGGTTGATGTCTGCTCCAAGTTCATAGTGGTGTTCATCATCTTCGGAGCCTTCCTCGAAAGAACCGGTATTTCAAATTTCTTCATACAGCTTGCAAACTGTGTGGCCGGTAAGTATTCGGGAGGTCCCGCAAAGGTTGCCGTAATATCATCGGCCCTCTGCGGAATGGTTTCGGGTTCATCGGTCGGAAATACCGTTACAACGGGTTCGGTTACTATCCCGATGATGAAGGAGACCGGATATAACAATGATTTTGCCGGGGCGGTTGAAGCGGCTTCTTCCACGGGAGGCCAGATAATGCCGCCTATTATGGGCGCTGCGGCCTTTCTGATGGCTGATTTTGTCGGCGTTCCGTATTCAAGTATCCTGGGACGTGCGATACTCCCCGCGGTTCTGTATTTTTCCGGTATTTTTATCACGGTTCATCTTGAATCAAAAAGACTTAACTTAAAAGGTATCCCGAAGGAAAAACTGCCGGTATTTAAGGTGCTTGCAAAGAAGCTTTATCTGCTGATCCCGCTTATAATGCTGGTTGTATGGGTCAGCGGAAACTTTATGACCATGCAGAAGGCAGCCAGCCTTTCGATAATACTTGCGATCGTGGTAAGCCTTTTCGATAAGGAACACAGGATAACACCTTCTAAATGCTTAGATGCCCTTGAAGCCGGAGGGAAGAGCACGATAACCGTTGCGGCAGCCTGCGGAGTTGCAGGTATAATCGCCGGCTCCATCACCATGACGGGTCTTGCGAACGAGCTTATAAATGCTATTATATCAATTGCCGGAGACAGGCTTTTTATTGCACTGTTTCTTACCATGCTCTGCTGTATCGTACTTGGTATGGGCGTGCCTACAACAGCCAATTACTGTATCATGGCGGCAACCTGTGCCCCCATTCTTATCCGTATGGGTGTACCGGTTATGGCAGCGCATTTCTTCGTATTTTATTTTGGAATAGTTGCGGATATCACACCGCCCGTTGCACTTGCGGCTTATGCGGGGTCGGCCATAGCCAAATCAAATCCCATGAAGACGGCCTTCAATGCTTCGAGGCTTGCGATCGCGGCCTTTATCGTGCCTTATGTGTTCTGCTTCGATCCTGCACTTCTGATCATAGATACCACGCCGCTTAAGGTTGTACAGATTGTAATTACTTCGCTTATCGGCATCTTCGGAATAGCGGCAGGCCTTGAAGGCTACATTAATATGAAGATGAATATTGTTATAAGGATAATGATGGTAGTGGGAGGTTTGTGCCTGATAATCCCGTCACTGATGACGGATGTGGTTGGAATAGGTCTGATTGCGGTATCTCTTCTATATCTGTTTTTTATTGCACCGAAGAAACCGGCAGCTGCATAAAAAACAAGGGATCATTTTAATCTGATCCCTTGCGGTCAAGCATAAATTTTCTTGCTATGTTTATTGCGATCTTATATGGGAGCGGACGAAGAGCTTTGTCTGCTTCCTTTAATTTTTCCGGAATATTTATACCCTGAGGGCAATGCTTTACACATTTGCCGCAGTTTATACATTGTGTTGCAAATGCAGGCTTTTTGCGTATTCCTATAACCTGCGCGAAATTTCTACGAGCCGAAGCCTTGGACTCTGTAAACATATTGTTGTAGAACTGGAAGGTCCCGGGAATATCTACTCCCTGAGGGCAGGGCATACAGTAGGCACATCTGGTGCAGCCAACCTTTGTTTTGGAATTGATTATTTCTTTTATTTCCTCGATAAGAGCCCTGTCGTCATCCGTTAAGTGACCGGGGAGGGCATCGTCTGCAACACGGCAGTTTTCGTCTATCATTTCTATGGAATTCATTCCCGAAAGAATGCAGGTGACCTGGGATTGATCGTAGAGCCACCTGAATGCGAGCTCGGCAGGAGTACGTTTGGGAGAACTGTCGGCAATTTTTGCGGCTGCTTCCTTTGGAAGGGATGTCGCGAGCTTTCCGCCTCGAAGAGGCTCCATTATAATTACCGGTATGCCCTTTTCGGCGGCAGCCATCAGCCCCTTTCGGCCTGCCTGTGTGTGTTCATCGATGTAGTTGTACTGGATCTGGCAGAAATCCCAGTCATAATCCTTTAAGATATCCAGAAACATAGCTGTATCACCGTGATAGGAGAAGCCTATCTGTCCGATGGCTCCGGTTTTTTTCTTTTCTGTGATCCAGTCGATGATGCCTATGTTCTTAAGGTTTGTCCAGGCCTGAAGGTCTGTAAGCATATGCATAAGATAATAGTCTATATGGTCGGTTTTAAGCCTCTCAAGCTGTGTATTAAAATATTTTTCTATGGATGCAGTGTTTCTTATAAGATACTGTGGAAGCTTCGTTGCGATCTTAACCCTGTCCCGGAGCCTGTTTTTTTCGAGAACACTTCCCAGAAATACCTCGCTTCCGGGATAAATATAGGCGGTATCAAAATAATTTATGCCCTTTTCAATAGCATAAAGGATCTCTTTTTCGGATTTTTCGTAGTCTATCGCGGTTCCCTTTTTCGTAAATCTCATACAGCCGAAGCCGATGGCCGAAATATCATTACCGTATCTGTCTTTTCTGTATTGCATGTTTTTCTCCCCAATTATATGTTTATTTGATGTTACTGTTCAGACCTGAGCCACGTACAAGCTGCTTAGGCTACGGACCTTTACACCGGGCAACTATTTGATGGTCAGTTCCCTGTTTCGGTTAAATTTAAGATATAGTATATCAAAGCCCCGCCTTTGTCAAAAATCAGATAAAACGGGCATTTTATGCGATCATTAAGTAAAAAGAGAGCGGTTGCATCGAGGTTTACATAATTCAATTGCCGGACAAAATAATGTGGTTGCAAAAAATTATTTTTGACCGAAAATACCACATATAGTGAAAGTTTATACTTTTTTTATAATTTGCCTCTTATATTTCTGTTTTATTATCCGAAATATAAGTTGAGAAATAAGAAATGGATTTCTTAGTGTACATTTACAAATCAGAAGTAGGAAATGAACAAGTTGTCATGTATCGCACAAGGAGGTGTTATTATGATGAACCTTATTTCCCCGGTTGCAAACGCTCCAACACTCTCTGATAAGAAGTTTCGTCACAATCACGATGAATACGCAAAGAAGGTCGGAAGATCTTTTTCGGGTAAGAAGTCGAATGTGACGTGGATCGGTTATTCAGCCGTGCTTGCGGATGAAGATACCACATTTGAGAGAAGAGCGTAAGACGCCGCAAACAAGGAGGATATTGTCTTGGAAAACTTAATATCAACAGATTAAGGCCTTCACGAGACTTTTGCTCCGTGGAGGCCTTAATCATTATTATGAGAGACTTGGAAAATACAGCCTCCGAATGTGCCGGATGGGAGTTGCAGCTCCTGTCCGGTTTTTTTTATTATATCATATTGTACAATTTATGATAATATGATACAAACGTCAAAATCCAAATGACGTTTGAAATGGTTCGTCGTTTAAAAAATCCGACTTTGGGCGGCTGAACCACAAGTATTTTGTAATTAAGGAAGATAAAAATGTATTTTAACAGAAAAAAACATATATTATCAAAAACACTGATGTTATCGGCACTTATTAACTGTCTGGCCTTTTTTCTTCAGGGGGCTTCACGATTAATAATAAACAAGGCCAACATATACTCGCCGGATATGATGGATACCGCCATACACAATTTTTCGATGGTAGTATCCGTCCTGCAGCTGTTTGCTACGGCACTTGTTTTCTATATAGCCTGGAAGAGCCTTAAGAAGGATCTCGCTCTGGTAGAAGAGGGTGATTACTATGAAATGGGCCGTCTTCAGGAAGAGGTATTCGGAAAAAATGTCTCTACGCTTAATGCGGATTCAATAAAAAGCCTGCTGGAGATATGGGCTGTAATCCTCGTGGGAGTAGGAGCAGTTTATGACGTGAGCTCACTGATCTACAGAAATTTTATAATCAGGCTTTCAATTTCAATGCAGGATCACGGTATGGACTTTGTTTCACTGTATAATCTGACTCATGGCTTTAAATATCTGGAAATGTTTATAGCCATTCTTATTGGCGTCGTAATGACCGGTATCTTTTTAAATGAGAAGTTTTTGAAGATCATAGCAATCTGTATTTCCGTGGCGTTTATTCTTTCCTTTGCGATATTTGAATCTTCATCAATACAGATATTCGGAAGGTATATCGGTGTTGTATGGACTTCGGTGATCTTTCATCTGACCGATACTGTCGGACTGTTTGCGCTTGCTTTATATCTTCGTAAACGCTATATAGGGGTATAGTATAAATATATACCAAAATCCCAAAAATTTTATGGAATTATAATTAAATCTAAGGTATATTTATTTAAATGAAAAATAATTTTTACTACAGTATTTCCTTTGGGGGAACACAATGATAGAAAAATTTGTTACGGAAGCTGATCTGAAAAAAATATTTGATGCGCTGTCTGAAAGCACCGACGGCACATATTCCCATATATGTTACATACCCGGAAATATTGCATATTGGTCAAGAGAGGCGGCTGATTATTTTGGACTGCCGGACAGTTCTCTTGTTGATCCCGAAACAGTCTGGCTTCAGCACATCGAACCTATGAGCCGTGATCGCCACAGGAAGAAGATCGAAGCCCTTTTTAACGGTGAAACGGACTATTACGAGATGCTCTACCGTGCCTTGAATAAAGACGGAGAATACGTCACCTGCAGCGGAAAGGGTAGGCTCATCCGTGATGAGCGGGGTGGCCCGAAATTTTTCGTGGGTTCCATCACTAATTTCGAAAATGTTTCAAGCATCGATCCCGTTACCGGCCTTTACAGCAGGGATAATCTGCTTGGGCTTATGAAGGAAATGGGGCACATGGGAAATCCCTATTTCATTGCGGTTATCGGTATCCACAATTTCTTTGATATAAATTCCACCTACGGATATTCCTTCGGAAACAAGGTTCTGAAGGAAATTTCAAGGCACATATTAAATAATCGGCTGAGTGCACATGTTTTCAGGCCTGAGGGTACAAAGATCGTAGTTGTTTTCGATCAGGATATGATAGAGGAAGAACAGATCGTTAAAAAATTCGACAGACTTAAACGACTTTTACAGACAAAGCTTGTGGTTGACGGCACCCATATCACGATTGACATATGCGGGGCTCTGGTCCGTGTGGATTCACCTGATATGGATATCAATTCGGTATATAACAGTGCTCTGTTTGCTTTGGATAAGGCAAAAAGAAACAATATTCAGGAAATCCTGGTTGTAGATAAAAACGTGTTTACCGCAGACAGCAAGCGTTTTGAACTTTTAAGTGCCATAAGAAATTCCATTGTGGAAGATTTTAAGGGCTTTTATCTGGTTTATCAGCCAATAGTCAATGCCAATGACGAGAAGGTTGTGGCAATGGAGGCCCTGCTTCGCTGGAAAGATGAGAAACATGGCTTTGTTCCCCCAAACGAGTTTATTCCATGGCTTGAGAGGGACCCGATCTTTTTCGAGCTGGGTAACTGGATATTAAGGCAGGCCATGCGGGATGCAAAAAAGGTACTGAACACGCATAAAAACTTCATCGTTAACGTGAATCTGGCATATCCTCAGCTTCAGAGGGCCGACTTTAAGGAAAAGCTTGCAACGATCATAGAAGAAGAGCATTTTCCTACAGAACGCCTGAAACTTGAACTTACAGAACGCTGTAAGCTCCTTGATATGGACGCCTTAAGAAACGATATGATCTACTTTAAATCCGAAGGTATGGAAACAGCTCTGGATGATTTCGGAACCGGCTACTCGGCACTTAACCTTCTTATATCCCTTCCTACAGATCAGGTTAAGATAGATAAGTACTTTATAGACGGAATAGAAAGAGATATACCCAAGCAGAGTCTTCTTCGTGCCATTACAACCTGCGCAAGGGAAATGGGTAAGAGCGTCTGCGTTGAGGGAATAGAAACCAGGGAAATGGCCGATTATATCAAATCGAGGTTCCCGGTTGAATATTTTCAGGGATATTTTTATTCAAAGCCCATCCCTATAGACGATTTTATAGAATGGTCAGTTAAACATTAAATATTGAACTGGTAAAACCCGCGGAAAAGAGCCGCGGGTTTTATAATTTGTTTTTCTTGATAAATGGTTTGGGCGGTGGTATATTTGTTTTTGCGTGTGTAAAGCACAAATATAATATGTTGTTACTACAGGTCTTTACACCAGACAAATAATACGGTAGGCGGTTGGACAAAAGGAGAAGAGAAAATGTCACTAACGTTATCAAAGAGAGCAGAGGCGGTAAAACCCTCATCAACACTTTCCATCACTGCTAAGGCGAAGGCACTTAAGGCAGAGGGAAAGGATGTAGTCGGCTTCGGTGCCGGAGAACCTGATTTTAACACTCCGGAAAATATAAGAAACGCGGCTATAGACGCTATCAACTCAGGCTTTACAAAATATACTCCCGCAAGCGGGACGGTCGAGTTGAAAAACGCCATTTCAAAGAAGTTTAAGGACTTTAACGGGTTGGATTACGATGCTTCGCAGATTGTTGTATCAAACGGCGGAAAGCATTCCCTCATCAATATCTTCAGGACCATATTAAATCCCGGAGACGAGGTCATAATTCCTGCACCTTACTGGCTTTCGTATCCTGAAATGGTTAAATTATCCGATGGTATTCCCGTTTTTGCATTTGCTGATAAGGCAAGCTCATACAAGATAACGGTAGATAAGCTGGAGGAGGTTGTTACCGGTAAAACCAAGGCACTGGTACTTAATAACCCTAATAATCCTACAGGCATGCTTTACACAAAGGATGAGCTTGAAAAAATAGCTGATTTTGTTGTAAAACACGACATTTTCTGTGTGGCCGATGAAATGTACGAAAATCTTCTGTATTCAGGAGAAAAGTTCGTATCCATCGCATCTCTTAACAAGGATATATATGATCATACAATAACCTGTTCGGGACTTTCGAAGAGCTATGCCATGACGGGCTGGAGAATAGGATATACCGGCTCTTCAAAGCAGATAGCTTCCCTTATGAGCGCCGTTCAGTCACATTGTACGTCAAACCCTAATTCCATAGCACAGAAGGCGGCTCTTGAGGCTCTTAACGGCCCTCAGGATGCCGTTTCTGCAATGAGGGATGAGTTTAACAAGAGAAGGGTCTATATGTTCGACAGGATAAACAAAATGTCCCTGATCGACTGTATAGAGCCTATGGGAGCTTTCTATGTCTTTATCGACTGCTCTGAGGCGCTTAAGCTTTCCTATAAGGGTGAAAAGGTGGAAACAACCACTAAAATGGCTGACATTCTTTTAAACGATTACAATGTTGCAATTGTTCCCTGTATGGATTTCGGTTTCCCCGAGCATATCCGTCTTTCCTATGCAATTTCAAAAGAACAGATAGAAAAGGGACTCGACAGGATAGAGAGCTTTTTAAAGGAGTTAAAGTAATGATCGAAAGATTCGAAATGATCGACCGGAAGGTATTAAGGGAATCCAGTATCCTGACATATTGTGAGGATACCTTAAAGGCGCCTGACGGTAAAGTAGTTGTATACGACAATATGCTTCACAAGGGTGCGGCTGCTGTTGTGCCTGTTTTAGAGGACGGAAGGATCCTTATGGTAAAGCAGTTTCGTCATTCGATAGACCGTGTTACACTTGAAATACCTGCGGGAAAGCGTGATGACGAGAATGAGGATTTTGCCTTGGCGGCAGCCAGGGAGTTAGAGGAAGAGACCGGGTATCACTCGGACAATATGGAGCATCTTATTACCATAATCACGGCGATTGCGTATTGTAATGAAAAGATAGAGGTTTATCTTGCAAAGGACCTTAAGCGTACGCATCAGACGCTCGATGATGATGAATTTATCGATGTATATGCCTTTACAACGGATGAACTTAAGGAAAAAATATTAAAGGGTGAGATACAGGATTCAAAGACCATTGCGGCTATCATGTCCTATATTTCGACCTTAAAATAAGCTTATAATGATAATTGGATGAATTAATTGATTTTTCTTTGTGCCGGTCATTAAATTGACCGGCATTTTTAGTTTTAAATAATAATTCAACATAATTTATAAAAATAATATAAATTATGGAAACCCCCGTGGTTGAGGGAAAAACGGAATAAGTTGACATAATCCGATAAAAATTTAATAAATTTTTTTTTCACAAGATGTTGGGATGAATGAAGATAGAGTGAACGACATGTTGTTGTTTTTGCCAAAAAGTGGGGGTTTTGCCCCATTTTATCAAAAAAAATGGGATTGCAATTCCAAAAAATAACAGATATAATTGTCCAAGTGGGAGGTCTACATAAAGACTTTACTAAGAATAAGGGAGAAGAATGTTGGGGATAATGGAAGATCAGTTAAACGAATTCATAAGTTATTTACATAACGTGAAGAAGTCATCTACCAATACCGAGCTTTCATATAAGAGGGACCTTGCGAAGCTTGTGAAATTCCTTAAAGGTGCAGGTATTTCAGACTTTAAGGATGTAAAAGAGTCAGATCTTACGGCCTATGTTATGGATCTGGAGAAGAAGAATTTTACGGCGGCAACGGTTTCGAGAAACATTGCTTCTATAAAGGCATTATTCCACTACCTGTTAAAAGAGGGGAAGGTAACGGATAATCCCTCAGAAAATCTCAAATCTCCCAAAATCGTGAAAAAAGTTCCCAAGATCCTGTCTACAGAGGAAGTAATAAGGCTTCTTGATCAGCCTAAGGGCGACACGCCTAAAGACTTAAGGGATAAAGCCATGCTGGAGCTTCTGTATGCCACAGGTATGAGGGTTACGGAGCTCATCTCATTAAAGGTTCAGGACGTCAATCTCACAATGAGCTATATAGATTGCCACGATGCCAACAAGGACAGGGTTATTCCCTTTGGAGTAGAGGCAAGGCTGGCACTTATGAATTATCTCGCAAACAGCAGGGAAGCAATGGTTGAGGACAAAACAGAACAGGCGTTATTCGTTAATTGCTCCGGTGTTCCGATGTCCAGACAGGGCTTCTGGAAGCTCATAAAATACTACGCTAAGAAGGCCGGTATAAAGGATGACATTACTCCTCATACATTAAGACATTCCTTTGCGGCCCACCTGGTGGAAAACGGTGCGGACTTAAGATCCGTTCAGGAAATGCTTGGTCATTCGGATATTTCCACCACGCAGATATATGCAAATATAAGTCATTCACATCTGAGGGAGGTCTACAACAAGGCCCACCCCAGACGCTAATCTCTACAGCTAATCTCTACAGGAAAAGCCCCCTGTCACGGAAGACAGGGGGCTTTTCTTTTTGAGTTACATTTAAAGCAGCTCGGCCATTTCAAGGATGAGCCTTTCGGTATCGGCCCAGCCCAGACACGGGTCGGTTATGGATTTTCCGTATATCATATGGTCGGAAATGCTCTGGCTTCCTTCTTCTAAGTAGCTTTCGACCATTATTCCCTTCACCAGCTTATCTATGTCCTTATTGTGGTTTTTTGAATGAATGACCTCTTTTACGATCCTTATCTGTTCCTTGTATTTCTTACCCGAATTTGAATGATTGGCATCCACTATGCAGGCGGGGTTGACCAGCTCGCGTTCGTTGTATTTCTCACAGAGAAGCTCAAGGTCCTCATAGTGGTAGTTCGGGATGTTGTTGCCGTGTTTATTGACCGAACCTCTGAGGATCGTGTGCGCTAAGGGGTTTCCGCTGGTCTTTACCTCATAGCCTCTGTAAACGAACGTATGGGGGTTCTGAGCGGCTACAAGAGAGTTGAGCATAACTCCCAGGTCTCCGCTGGTGGGGTTCTTCATTCCACTTGCAACATCAAAGCCCGAAACCACGATACGGTGCTGCTGGTCTTCGACGGAACGGGCACCTATGGCAACGTAGGAGAGGATATCGGAGACATAGCCCCAGTTGTCCGGGTAGAGCATTTCATCCGCTGCGGTGAGTCCGGATTCCGAAATGGCACGGATATGCATCTTTCTCATGGCCATTATTCCCTTTGTGAAATCGGGCTTTCCCTCGGGATCGGGCTGGTGGACTATGCCTTTGTAGCCTTCGCCCGTTGTACGCGGCTTATTTGTATAGATTCTCGGAATGATGATCAGCTTGTCTTTAACCTTCTCGGCTAAAGGTGCCAGCTTTGAAATATATTCACAGACCGGATCTTCACTGTCTGCAGAGCAGGGGCCGATTATCAGTAAAAACTTCTCCGACTCGGATCTTATGACGTCGCCGATCTCCTTATCGCGTTCTTGTTTGATCTTTTTCAGGTTGTCCGGAAGAGGGTATTCATTCTTGATCTCTTCAGGTGTTGGCAGTTTCTTGATAAATTCAAATGACATTGCTTAAAACCTCGATATGTAATAAAATTGTTTGACAAAAACACTTCAAGATTTTAACATCTGATATTTAATTAGGCAAGACGGAGAAAAGCATTGGCAAAGAAGGTTATTGTAGGTATGTCCGGAGGTGTTGATTCCTCGGTTGCGGCATATCTTTTAAAAAAACAGGGCTATGATGTTACGGGAGTTACCATGCAGATATGGCTTTCGGATGATCTTTATGAGATTTCGCGTATCGATGGATGCTGTTCATTAAGTGCGGTGGATGACGCGGCAAAGGTATGCGAAAAGCTTGGGATCGAGCATAAGGTCCTTAATTTCAGGGATATATTCAGACAGAAGGTCATAACGGATTTTATCAGCGAATATGAGGCCGGACGCACGCCCAATCCCTGCATTGTATGCAACAGATACGTAAAGTGGGAGGCCCTTTTAAAATGGGGTGTTGAAGAGGCAGGAGCCGACTATATGGCAACCGGGCATTATGCAAGGGTTGAGCAGCTTTCAAACGGCCGATTTGTCATTAAAAAGAGTGCGACCGATGCGAAGGACCAGACCTATGCTCTTTATAACCTCACTCAGGAGCAGTTATCAAGGACCCTGATGCCCGACGGGGAATACGACAAGCCGTCTATCAGGCAGATAGCCGCCGGGATAGGGCTTCCGGTTTCGAATAAGCCTGACAGTCAGGAGATCTGTTTTATACCGGATAATGACCACGGCAGATTCATAAGAAACGAGCATCCCGAGGGTGACAGGGGTGAAGGAAATTTCGTTGATAAAAACGGTAATATCTTAGGCCGTCACAAGGGGCTTTCCTATTATACGATAGGCCAGAGGAGAGGGCTCGGACTGCCTATGGGCCATTATGTATATGTTACCGAAATAAGGCCCGAAACAAACGAGATAGTTGTGGGTGAAAACGAGGAGCTTTTTACGACGAAATGTGTCTGCAATAATATAAACTTTATGGCAGTAGAGGATATGAATATCGGAGAGAGCGTAAGGCTTACGGGTAAGATAAGATACGGCCATAAGGGTGAGGAGTGCACGGTTACTAAAACCGGGCCCGACACGCTTACAGCCGTGTTTGATAATGCGGTAAGAGCGGTAACACCGGGGCAGGCTGCGGTCTTTTATGACGGTGACCACATCTTTGCCGGAGGAAAGATCACGCGTTAGTTTCTTTCTTTTTGAATAAACCGATCAGCCTTCCCAGACCCTTCATTATCAGGTCGGTAATGGCCGTAAGTGAAACGCCGCCGGCCAGTATTATGATGAGCAGGCCTATAAAGATCAGAATGCTTAAGACATAGTTGAAATTAAGTACGGCGAGCTTTTCCATGATCGCGTAGAGGATCACATGGTGCACCAGGAAGATCGCATAGGAGTATTTACTGATGATCTTGACAAATACCTTCACGGGAGCCGGTTTTAAGATCCATGGCGATAAGAAGGAAACCAGGATGTAAAGGGCGGTTCCGCAGAGTGTGCAGCAGACGATCTCGGTAACAGGCAGCTTTACTGTGGCTATTATTATCAGGAATATAAGTGTCACCACTGCGGAAATCTTGTTTATAAAGAAATCCTTGTAGGTGATGATGAGCATACCTATCCAGAAATGCAATAGACATGTGAAAACGCTTCTGCTGTCAGGCATTATGATATGCGAATTGTAATATTTTATAAGAACAATGAATATGTTTGTGTCCGGTGCGCTTGAAAAATAATGACGGCACAGGTTTAAGGCATAGAGAGCAAAGATCAGTATGGTTGAGGGAATCCGGGCTTTCATGAATAAAAACTGTACTAAAGGGAACAGGAGATAGAGGATGATGATGCCTCCCAAAAACCATTCTCCGAGGCAGTAATAATTGAGTCCGTGATGCAGGAAATATCCGTCCATTCCGAGTACGGTCAGAATGATGTTCTTTCTGGGACCTCCCCAGTATATGCTGCCCATTTTGTGGGAATTTATGCAGAACATGATAAACCAGGCGATATAAAACATCGGGAAGATGGTTTTTATGCGCTTAAAATAAAAGCTTCCGACACCCTTCAGGTAATTTAAGGGTGTTTTTTCTTCGCCATCCTTTATCATTGTAGTGTGGTTATAGATCAGCGAAG